>NZ_POTX01000308.1 GCF_003236305.1 Micromonospora endophytica
ACGCCCGCCCACCCCGACAAAAACACGGAGCGTGACACGAGAACTATTTCTGTCCGGCGTGCAACTCCTGCCCCCGCTGCCGCCGTTCCACCTCCGTCTAGAGGAGGCAAGCCGATTGAAGGCCGCAGACGAGCAAGCGTTCCGGGAGTTCGTGACGTCCCAGATGGGGTCGTTGCGCAAGCTGGCCTACGTGACCTGCGGGGACTGGCACGCGGCGGAGGACGCCGTGGCCAACACGCTGGTCAAGCTCTATCCACGCTGGCGCAAGCTGGACCGGCCCGACCTGTACGCCAAGACCATGGTGTACCGGGCCGCCATCGACGAGACACGCAGGCCCTGGCGTCGGGGCCGGGAACGGTCGGTAGGTGATGCCGTTCCAGACGTCCCGATGAACGACCCGAACGTGATGACCGACGAGCGGCTGCGGCTCAGGGCGGCGTTGAACGCCGTGCCTGCCCGCCAGCGCGCTGCCGTGGTGCTCCGGCACTACCTGGGCCTCAGCCTGGAGGAAACCGCCCAGGTGCTGGGCTGCAAGGTCGGCACAGCAAAGAGCCATACCTCGCGCGGGCTGGCGAAACTCCGCGAGTTGCTCGCGACCGAACGGATCAATCTCAGTGGGGATCGGATGGAGGAGTGGACAAGTGCAGTTGCATGAGGTTGTGGATGCGGTGACCGCTGACGAACCGCCGCTGGCCCGCAGCGCCGATGACATCATCGCGGCCGGCCGCCGGGCGGAGCGCCGCCGCCGGGCCGGTTTCGCCTCGGCCGGCGCGGCCGGGCTGGTCGTGGTGGCGGTGGCCGGCGCGTTCGCGCTGACCTCGGTCACGTCGAGCACGTCGGCTCCGCTGGCCCTCCCGGACCAGTCGGCCGGGATCGTCGCCGGGGCCGGCCAGCCGGAGGTCACCTGGTCGGACGCGGCGCCGTTCAATTTCACCTTCCGCGGGTTCACCGCCGGCAGGTTCCGGGTGGAGGACCCGATCGTGGCGTCCACCGCCTACCAGATCGCGAGGGTGTACCAGACCGACCGGGTCACCACCGAGCTGCCGAAGAACGTCCGCAAGGACCTGCCCGCCGGCAAGGGGAAGAGGGTCAGCGGTGCGCATTTCGCACACCTGACGCTCTACCGGCCGGGCGCGTTCGACCCAGCCGGGATCACCGACGGCACGCCGCTCACGGTGGCCGGACGCCAGGCGATCTCGTCGGCCGCCACCAACCCGCCGAACCAGCAGCTGGCCTGGGAGTACGCCGACAACGCGTGGGCTGTCGTCACCGCGTTCAGCTATGACGCGGACCCGTCGGTGGAGGATCTGTCGGCGTTGGTGACCGCGCTGAAGCCGAGCCCGGCGGTGCCGGCCAAGCTGCCGTTCCGGGTGGGTGAGCTGCCCGCCGGCTACACCCCGGTGGAGATCGGGACGAACGCCATCCCCGGCCTGAACGGCATCGCGGCGCCGGGCGACAGCTACGGCGGCGCGACCTACGCCAACCCGGCCCCGGCGACCACCGGCCTGACCAAGCCGTACGGCGGCGACGATGGCGAGGCCATCCCGTCCAGCTTCAGCATCTTCGTCACGCCCAGCGCGAAGTCCAACCAGACGCCCAAGCCCGGCAAGACGGAGTGCTTCCCGCAGTCGAGCACGCCGTTCTGCAACGTCTACAGCGCGGATGGCGTGGTGCAGGTGCAGGTCGTCGGCACCGGTCAGTTCTCCAGCACTGAGCTGACCAGGATTGCCAAGTCGGTCGAGGTGGTCGACGTGACCGACGAGGCCGCCTGGATCCCGGCGGCCGAGGCGCTCACCGCCCGCTAGTCCGGCCCAACGGCCCGGACCCAACAAGTACAGGTGCCGTGATTTCACAGCGAAATCACGGCACCTGCGAATCTTCGGGGCGATGGGACGGCAGCTCGCGGTGACGGTCGAGCCGCTCGACGCGCACCTCGACGACCGGTTGACCGAGTTGGCCGAGTTGGCCGCACGGCCGCTGGCCGACCGGATCGAGGAACTGCCGCTGACCCGGTACGGCGAGCTGCGGGCGAGCATGTGCGACGAGCTGCCCGAGTCGATCGAGGTCCGCCACGGTGCACGGAGCTACCGGGTGGTGCCGCTGGTGCAGGTGGAGCTGACCGAGCCGCGCGCCGCCGCGCTGCTGCGGCGTTACCGCAGCCGCTCAGCCGGCTCCCCCGCAGCCCGCTGACCGGGCGGTCAGCCGGCTGAGCGTTCCCAGTCGATGGTGGGCAGGCCGGCGTCGGCGAGGGCCTTGTTGGCGGCGCTGAACGGCCGGCTGCCGAGGAAGCCGCGCGGGTTCATCGGGCTGGGGTGGCCCGCCTCCAGCACCACGTGCTGCGGATTGGTGACAAGCGCCGCCTTCTTGCGCGCATAGCCACCCCAGAGCAGGAACACCACAGGCGACTCCTGGGTGTCCAGCGCCCGGATGGTGGCGTCGGTGAACTCCTCCCAACCCCGGTTGGCGTGCGAGCCGGGGGTGCCCTGCCGCACGGTCAGCACCGAGTTGAGCAGCAGCACGCCCTGTGCCGCCCAGCCGTCGAGGTTGCCGCTGCGCGGTTTCGGCACGCCCAGGTCCTCGCCCAACTCCTTGAAGACGTTGCGCAGCGACGGCGGCACCGACACGCCCTCGCGCACACTGAAGCTCAGCCCGTGCGCCTGCCCAGCGCGGTGGTAGGGATCCTGACCGAGGATCAGCACCCGGCAGTCCGCCGGCGCGCAGAGCCGGTAGGCCGAGAAGAGATCCTCGACCGGCGGGAAGACCGTGGCTGTCGCGTACTCCCCGGCGACGAACTCACCCAGCGCGGCCGTGCGGGCCGGGTCGAGATGCGGGGTGAGCACCGCCCGCCACTGCTCCGGCAGCAGCGCCAGCAGGTCCAGGGTGGCAACATCGTCGGGCATCGGTGGCCTTTCCGCGATCGGGTTGTCTGCGGGCACTGTAGGCACCGGGTACGACAGCCCTCAGCCCAGGGCCGCCAGGCGTCGCGTCCAGTCCCCACCGACCGGCGTCAACTCGGCCACCCGGGTGTCGTCGTCGCGCCGGTCGAGCCGGATCCGCAGGTGTGCCTCGGCCAGTTGCTCGACGAGTCCCTCGCCCCATTCGACCACCGTCACCGACTCGTCGACCGAGGCGTCGAGATCGAGGTCGTCGATCTCGGCCCGGGGGTCGCTGGCGTCGCCGAGCCGGTACGCGTCGGCGTGCACCAACGCCACCGCGCGCCCGACGGTCGGGTCCGGTCGGTGCACCCGGGCGATCACGAACGTCGGCGAGGTGATGTCGCCGAGCACCCCCAGCCCGGCTCCGATGCCCTGGGTCAACGCGGTCTTGCCGGCACCCAGCGGGCCGGTGAGCAGCACCAGGTCGCCGGCGCCGAGCAGCTCGGCCAGCCGCCGGCCGAAGGCGTGCGTCTCCGCGACGGTCGGCAGCTCGACCCGGATCACCGGCGGTTCCCTTCACAGCTGTCCAGGAAGCGCAGCATCGCCGTGTTGACCTCGTCGGCGTGCTCCAGCATCACCACGTGCCCACTGTCGTGGATCTTGACGAACTCGGCGTGTGGCAGCCGCCGGACGATCTCCTCCGAGTGGGTCACCGGCGTGATCATGTCCTTGTCTCCGACGACCACCAGCACCGGTGTGCCCTCCAGCGCGGCCAGCGCGGGAAACCGGGAGTGCGTGGCGAGGGTACGCAGATAACGGGTCACCGTGTCGGCGGAGGTGCGCGAGTTCATCGTCTCCACATAGGAGACAAGGGCCGGGCTCGGCCGGCGGGTGCCGAAGCCGTACCTGCGGGTGAGCAGCCAGGCCACGTTGGAGGTCGAGCGGCGGGCCCGGTCGATGACCGGACCGCCGTACCGGGTGACGTTGCCGGCCACGTGCAGCACCGGACCACCGACCCGGCCGAGCAGAGCCGGTGCGACGAGCTTCGTCTCGGCAGCCAGGCCACCCGAGGTGGCCATCAGCACGGTGCCCACCACCCGGTCACCGAACATCTCCGGATACAGCTCGGCCAGCGACATGATGGTCATGCCGCCCATCGAGTGACCGACAAGCACCAGCGGCCCCTCCGGCGCCACCTCGTCGATCACCCGACGCAGCGTGTGACCGAGCGCCACCAGGTCGTACTCGCCGCTCTCCAGCCGCCCCGAGCGGCCGTGACCGGGCTGGTCGTACGCCACGACGCGGTGCTCACCCCGCTCGGCGAGCAGCTTGCGCTGGAAGTGGAAGGTGCCCATGTCCAGGCAGAAGCCGTGCACCAGCAGCACCGTGGGGTTGCCGGCGACCGGCCGGGTCGGCTCGACCACCTCGACGTGGATGTCGGTGCCGTCCGGCATCTCCAGCTCGTACGCCGCGTCGTACCGCTGCGCGCCGAAGACCTCTGTGGCGTACGGGTCGGTGGGGTCGGCCTTGAGCCGGCGGACCAGGGCGCGTTCGGTGGCGACCCCGGCGGCGGTCACCGCGGCGGCCACGCCGAGCGCGGCCCCGACCAGACCGGCGGCCTTGCCGGCGGCGGTACGCGGCCGGGGGATCAGCTGTCGGCTACTCACCGTCATAGACCCGCGGTACTCGAGTGCTGCCGAACCGGGTGACGATCTCGTAGTTGATCGTGCCGACCGCCTCGGCCCAGTCGTCGGCGGTGGGGCCACCGTCGGCACCGTCGCCGAAGAGGGTGACCACGTCACCGGCGGCCACCGGGTCGTCGCCGCAGTCGAGGACGAACTGATCCATGCAGACCCGCCCGGAGATGATCCGCCGACGCCCGCCGAGCTGCACCGGCCCGGCATTCGAGGCGTGCCGTGGCACCCCGTCGGCGTAGCCGAGCGGCACCACGGCCAGGTTCGCCTCACCCTCGGTGGTGTACGTGTGGCCGTACGAGACGCCGGAGCCGGCCGGCACCCGCTTGGTCAACATCACCCGGGCGCGGGCGGTCATCGCCGGGCGCAGTCCGTAGGTCTCCCCCGCCACCGGGGAGAGCCCGTAGACGGCCAGCCCCGGGCGGACCAGGTCGAAGTGGGTGTCCGGCCGGGTCAGCGTGGCGGCCGAGTTGGCCAGGTGCCGGTAACGAGGACGCAGCCCCGCCCGCTCCACCATGGCCAGGCCCTCGTGGAAGACGGCCAACTGCCGGTCGGTGGTGGGGTGGCCGGGCATGTCCGCGTACACGAAGTGGCTCCACACCCCGACCACCTCGACCAGGCCGTCGGCCTGCGCCTTGGCGGCGGCGTCGAGCAGGGCCGGCCAGTCGGCGACGGTGGCCCCACCCCGGGCCAACCCGGTGTCGATCTTCAGGTGGATACGGGCCGGACGGTCCGCCAGCCGGCTCGCCTCGATCATTTCGGCGAGCTGCGGCAGGCTCGCCACACCCAGGTCCACGTCGGCGGCGACGCCCGCCGCCAGCGGCAGGCCCGGCGCGAGCAGCCAGGCCAGCACCGGGGTGTCGAAGCCAGCGGCACGCAGGGTCAGCGCCTCGTCCAGGGTGCAGACGCCGAGCCAGGTCGCCCCGGCATCGAGCGCGGCGCGGGCGGCCGGGACCATGCCGTGGCCGTACCCGTCGCCCTTCACCACCGCCATCACCTCGGCGCTGGTGCCGCCGCGCAGCCGGCCCACGTTCTCCCGGACCGCATCAAGATCCACCCGCACCTCACCCTGCCACATCCCTCCACCCTACGTTCCGCACCGCCCCCACCCCCGTCGATCTAGGGCTTATCGTCGCTAGTCGATCACCAGCGACGACGATAAGCCCTAGATCGACGGGGCGAGGCGCGCCAGGAC
>NZ_POTX01000309.1 GCF_003236305.1 Micromonospora endophytica
ACCGAAACCCTCTACACGGCGGTCGACTGCGTCCTCAACGCCCCGACCACATGAGCGGCATCCCATGCCGATCCTTCACATCCCGACAGCGCCCGGCCTCGTACTCGGTTGAGCGCTGATGCGCCGCAGCCGAGCGCCTTGGCGATGTCGCCCGAGGTGCGGATGTCGCCGTCGGCGATCAGGTGCACGTACCGGCCGCCGGTCTCGTCCAGGTAGTCCCGCCTGGCCGCGGCGGCGTCGGCGATCGCCGAGGCCATCGGCACCCGGATGCCGAGCACCGACTCGGTGGTCGACCACTCGTCGCCACCGATGCCGATGATCACGCCGGCCGCGCCGGTCCGCATCAGGTGCAGCGCGGTCTTGTAGTCGGTGCAGCCGCCGACGATGACCGGCAGGTCGAGGTCGGCGATGAACTCCTTGAGGTTGAGCGGTTCGTCGGTGGTGGAGACGTGCTCGGCCGAGACGATGGTGCCCTGGATGACCAGGAGGTCCACGCCCGCGTCGAGGATGACCGGAGCCAGCGCCAGGGTGTGCTGGGGAGAGACCCGCACCGCCACCGTGCTGCCGCCCTCGCGCAGCTCGCGCACCCGCTCGGTGATCAGGTCCGGCCGGATCGGCTCGGCGTACACCTCCTGGAGCCGCTTGGTGGCGCGCGGGCGTGCCACGGCACCTCGCGGGGGATGCGGGTGCGGTGGCATGCCCGTTGCGTCCTCGCCCAGGTCGGCCAGCTCCTCCAGCACCTTCGTCGGGTTCTCGTAGCGGGTCCACAGCCCTTCGACGTTGAGCACGCCGAGGCCGCCGAGCTGGCCGAGCCGCACCGCCGAGGCCGGGCTCATCGTCGCGTCGGAGGGGTGCCCCACACAGGGAATGCCGAACTGGTACGCGTCGAGCTGCCAGCCGGTGGAGACGTCGTCCACGTCCCGGGTCCGGCGCGAGGGCACGATGGCGATGTCGTCCAGGTGGTAGCCGCGCTGCGCGGTCTTGCCCAGCCCGATCTCGACCACGTCACGCATGAAGGGCTCCAGTTTTCCGAAGGGGTGTCAGCGGGTGTGGTAGTTGGGTGCCTCGACGGTCATCTGGATGTCGTGCGGGTGGCTCTCCTTGAGCCCGGCCGCGGTGATCCGGATGAGCTGACCGCGCTCGTGCAGCTCGACGATGCTCTCCGCGCCCGCGTACCCCATCGCCAGCCGCAGGCCACCGACCAGCTGGTGGGCCATCCGGGACAGCGGCCCGCGGTACGGCACCTGGCCCTCGACGCCCTCCGGGACCAGCTTCTCGTCGCTCGTCACGTCCTGCTGGAAGTAGCGGTCCTTGGAGTACGACTTGGCCTGCCCACGGGACTGCATCGCGCCGAGCGAGCCCATCCCCCGGTACGCCTTGAACTGCTTGCCGTTGACGAAGATCAGCTCGCCGGGGCTCTCCTCGCAGCCGGCCAGCAGGCTGCCGAGCATCACCGTGTCGGCACCGGCGACCAGGGCCTTGGCGATGTCGCCGGAATACTGGATGCCGCCGTCACCGATGACCGGCACGCCGGCCGGCCGGGCCGCCCGCGCGGCCTCCATGATCGCGGTGATCTGCGGCACGCCGACGCCGGCCACGATCCTGGTGGTGCAGATGGCACCCGGGCCGACTCCGACCTTCACCCCGTCGGCACCGGCGTCGACGAGCGCCTTCGCCCCGGCGTAGGTGGCCACGTTGCCGCCGACGATGTCGATGCCCACGTCCTTCTTGAGCCGGCTGACCATCTCCAGCACGGCCCGCTGGTGACCGTGGGCGGTGTCCACGATGAGCACGTCGACGCCCGCGTCGACGAGCGCCCGGGCCCGCTTGTACGCGTCCTCGCCCACCCCGATCGCCGCCGCCACCCGCAGCCGGCCCGCGTCGTCCTTGGTGGCGAGCGGGTACTGCTCGCTCTTGGTGAAGTCCTTGACCGTGATCAGGCCGCGCAGCTTGCCGGAGCCGTCGACGATCGGCAGCTTCTCGACCTTGTGCTGGCGCAGCAGCGCGAGCGCCTCGTCCTTGCTCACCCCGACCGAGGCGGTGACCAGCGGCGCCCGGGTCATGATGTCGCGCACCGGGGTGGCCGGGTCGGAGACGAAGCGCATGTCCCGGTTGGTGACGATGCCGACGAGCTGCCCCTGCGCGTCCACCACCGGCACGCCGGAGATGCGGTACCGCCCGCAGAGCTGGTCGACCTCCCGAAGGGTGTCGTCCGGGCTGGCGGTGACAGGATTGGTGATCATGCCGGACTCGGAACGCTTCACCAGGTCCACCTGGAGCGCCTGGTCCTCGACCGAGAGGTTGCGGTGCAGCACACCGATGCCGCCCTGGCGGGCCATGGCGATGGCCATCCGCGCCTCGGTCACCGTGTCCATCGCGCTGGACAGCAGCGGGATGGAGAGAGTGACGTTGCGGGTCAGCCGGGTGACGGTGTTGACCCGACTGGGGACCACGTCCGACTCGCCCGGCTGAAGCAGCACGTCGTCAAAGGTCAGCCCCAGCGGCACCACCCGGGCCGACCCGGCGGGCAGCTCGGGCAGATGGCCGCCCAGCTCGCCGGCCTGGGTGCCGGCGGAACGGTCGGTGCGCGGCGAATTCTCCACGATTGCTCTCCTGAGCTGCTCGAACGGGCTTCAGCGAGGTGGCACTGGTGGGCACCGGCGGGACGCCGGGCGAGGGTGCGTCGGCCCCATCGTACCCAGTGGCCCGGGTGACCTCCGCGTGCGGCAGCGGGTGCGCCGCCGGACACCCTTACCGACAGGGGGCAGGCACCGGCAGGTGCTTGGGTCTACGGTGAGGGGGTGCACGACGAGCCCATCGACCCGTTCACCGGCGACCCGACCGACCCGGCGGCCAGCCTGGACGAGCCCGGCCGCGACGATCCGCTCGACCCGCTGACCGATGTCGAGCGCCAGGACGTCCTGGAGGATCTCGCCGACCTGGAGATCTACCAGGCGCTTCTCGCGCCGATCGGGGTACGAGGACTCGTGATCGAGTGTGAGGACTGCCGGGAGCCGCACTACTTCGACTGGGACCTGCTCCGGGGCAACCTGCGGCACCTGCTCAGCTCGGGCCGCCCCCGGGTGCACGAGCCGGCCTACGACCCCGACCCGGACCACTACGTCACCTGGGACTACGCCCGGGGCTACGCCGACGGGGTGCACGACACGCTCAGCGAGGGCACCGAGGACGAGACCGACAGCCGGTCCGACTGACCGCTGCCCGGGTCAGGCCACCAGGCCGGCCCGGAAACCCGCAGCCACCGCGTGTGCCCGGTCGCGGGCACCGAGCTTGCGGAACAGCCGCCGGGCGTGGGTCTTCACGGTGTCCTCGGAGACATACAACTCGCGGCCGATCTCGGCGTTGCTCTTGCCCTCGGCCATCCCGAGCAGCACCTGAAGTTCACGCTCGGTGAGGCCGATCACGGTCCGGTCCGGCCGGGCCGCGGCGGGCCGCTCCGACGCGCCCTCGGCTTCGGGTTCGGCCGGGTCGTCGCCGCGCTGTGCCGGCACCATCGCCGGTCCGCCCGGGTTGTCGCCGGCCGGCCAGGTCGGTCCCTTCTCGCCGGTGGGCCTGCCACCGGGTGCCGGCCGGGTCGGGCTACCCACCGCGGCGGCGTCGCGGGCCGGGTCCGCGATCCGGTGCCGGGTGGCCCGGCCGGGGGCGGCCAGCAGCAACAGCGCCTTGGCTACCGCGCTGGTCAGGTCGTGGTCCGCGCCCTGGATCAACCCGCGCGCTCCGGCGCTGATGGTGGCTGCCGCCGCCTCGGACTCCTCGGTGCCCAGCAGCAGCACGGCGGCCTGTGGCGCGCGGGCCAGCACCCGCCGGACGAAGCCGGCGCTGTCCGGCCGGGTCAACGCGGTGTCGGCAAGCACCACGTCGGCGGGACGCTCGGCCAACCGCAGCATCACCTCGGGATCGGAGACGGCCGTCCGCACCGCACCGGACAACCCCAGCCGCGCCGCCGCGGAAGTCAGGTGCTGAGCCGCAAGCGGTGTCCGAACGCACACGAGAACCGTACGCACAGTGATCTCCTCTCCGAAGATGAGCAGACCATGACCGGGCGGGCTCGGGAGGAGGTTCCGGCCAATCCTCTCCACTTTTCCGACAGTTGGGGCATATGCCGCAAGCTGTCGGAGGTTTTGGATCACAGGACGTGTGAGTCGCGAACGACAGGGGTACCGAGAGGCCAGGCCGGGAACGGTGCGCCTGCGCGGCCCGCCGCCCGGAAAGCCGGCCACAGATACGTCTCGCGGTGCCGCGCGAGAGGAGGGGTGCTGATGTCGAACGTACGCAGACTGCCCGGACCCATCATCGACCTCTGGGATTGGCAACGGCTCGGTGCCTGTCGGGGCCGCGACAGCGCCCAGTTCTTCCACCCTGACGGCGAGCGGGGCTCCTCCCGGCTGCGCCGGGAGTCCGGCGCGAAGGCCGTCTGCCGCGCCTGCCCGGTCCGCGCCGAGTGCGCCGCGCACGCCCTGGCCGTCCGCGAGCCGTACGGCGTGTGGGGTGGCTTCAGCGAGGCCGAGCGGCTGCGGCTGCTCGCGGTCGGCTGGGAGGACCTCGCCGACCGCCGGCAGAACCGGGTCGACGTCGCCCGGCTGGAGGCCCGGCTGGGCAGCGCCCACCGGTCGACCGTTCCGGCCCAGCGCGACGCCGCCTGACCAGACCACCCGACGCCGCGTCCCCAGCTCGGGGACGCGGCGTCGTGGCATGTGCCTAGCTGATCGTCACGGCCACGGTGTGCCAACCGGTCGCCCCGTCCGGGGCGACGTCCTGCGTCTGCCCGGTCTGGGTCTCGCCGGTGCCGTCCGTCGCCCGCACCTGGAGGGTGTGTTCGCCGGGCGTGGCCGTCCACCGCCATGACCACTGCACCCAGGTGTCCACCGAGACCGTCGGGGCCAGCGTCGCCTCCTGCCACGGGCCGCCGTCGACACGTACCTCCACCCGACGGATGCCCCGATGCTGTGCCCACGCGACACCGGCCACCATGACCGGGCCGGCGGCCGGCCGGTTGCGGGGGCGGGGCGTGTCGATCCGCGACTGGGTCTTCACCGGCCCCTGCGCCGACCAGCCGCGCGGCACCCAGTACGCGTCGAAGTCGGCGAAGCTGGTCAACTCCAGCTCGGTGATCCACTTGCAGGCCGACACGTACCCGTACAGGCCGGGCACCACCATCCGGACCGGGAAACCGTGCGCCAACGGCAACGGCTCGCCGTTCATCCCCACCGCGAGCAGGGCGTCCCGCCCGTCGCGCAGCACCGCCGTCGGCGTACCGCAGGTCCAGCCGTCGACCGAGCGGCCGACCACCTGGTCAGCGCCGTCCAGCGGCGCCACCTCGTCGAGCAGTTCCCGGATCGGTACGCCGAGCCACCGCGCGTTGCCGATCAGGTCCCCACCGACCTCGTTGGACACACAGGCCAGGGTGACGTACCGCTCGATCATCGGCCGGGCCAGCAGGTCGGCGTAGCTGAGCGTCATCGGGTTGCGGACCCGACCGTGGATACGCAGCCGCCAGGTCTCCGGATCCACCTGCGGCACCAACAGCGCCGTGTCGATGCGATAGAACGATTTGTTGGTGGTGACATAGCTGGCCAGGCCGAGGGTGCCCAGATCCGCACCGGCCGGCACCGGCCGCGCGGCGGAGACCGGCGCGGGCAGCGCGATCGCGTCCCGGGCGTCGGCCACACCCCGG
>NZ_POTX01000030.1 GCF_003236305.1 Micromonospora endophytica
CGGTACGCCCGACCGTCGCGCTGGCGGGCCGCGCTGGGCAGCCCGGTCGTCGCCGGTGCCGCCGTACTGGCGCTACTGGCCGGGGCCGGCGCCGCAGCCGCCGCGAACTGGTTGCCGATCTTCCACACCGAGCGGATCGCCCCGGTCACCCTCCCGCAGGCCGACCTGGTGGCCTTGCCCGACCTGTCCGCCTACGGCGAGGTCGCGTTCACCGAACGGGCCAACGTCCGCGAGGTCGGTGACGCCGCCACGGCGGGACAGCTCACCGGCTTGCCCGTGCCGCAGGTCGACAGGTTGCCACGCGGCGTGACCGGGTTGCCGACATACCAGGTCGGCGACCGGATGAGCGCGGTGTTCACCTTCTCCGAGGAGAAGGCGCGGCAGACGGCCGCAGCGGCCGGTGAGCCGCTGCCCCCACCGCCGGCTGGCCTCGACGGCAGCCAGTTCCGGTTGACCGCCGGTCCCGGCGTCGCCGCCGTCTGGTCGCAGAACCGGGAGGTGCCGGCGATGATCGTGGCCCGCGCGGTCGCCCCGAGCGCCTACTCCTCGGGGATCCCCTTCGCCACCGCCGTCGACTACCTGCTGACTCTGCCCGGGTTGCCGGAGAACGTCGCGTCTCAGCTGCGCGGCTTCTCCGGCGACGCGACCACGCTGCCGCTGCCGGTGAACGACCGCTACCTGACCGCCACCACCACGCAGGTACGGGGCCTGCCGGCCACGGTGCTCACCTCCCGCGACGGTCTGCTGGCCGGCGTGGTGTGGGTGCAGGACGGCAACGTCACCGCGGTGGCGGGCTCGTTGAGCGCCGACGAGGTGCTGTCGGTGGCGCGCGAGCTGCGGTGGCACCGGTGAGCGCCCGGGTCACCGCCGAGCAGGGCGGCGATCCCACCCCGGCGACCACCGAGACGGACACCGAACGGCTGCTCGCCGAACTGCCCCCGTCCCCGGCGGTGTGGTGCTCGGGTCTGCGCAAGCGGTACCGCCGGCGGACCGCTGTCGACGATGTCTCCTTCACCGTCGGCCGGGGCGAGGTGGTGGGTCTGCTCGGCCCCAACGGCGCCGGCAAGACGAGCGTCATCAAGATGCTGCTCGGTCTGGTCCGGCCCGACGCCGGTGAGGTGCTGCTGCTCGGCCGACCGGCCCGGGATCCACGTGCCCGCGCCCGCGTCGGCTACCTGCCTGAGCTGTTCCGGTACCAACCGTGGCTCACCGCGGCGGAGGTGTTGGCGTTGCACGTACGACTGGCCGGCGCGGTGGTGCCGCCGCCGCGACGGCGCGAGTGCCTGGCCGCGGTCGGTCTCGCCGACCGGGCCGCCGACCGGGTGGGTGGCTTCTCCAAAGGCATGCAGCAGCGCCTCGGCCTGGCCGTGGCTCTGGTGGCCGACCCGGAACTCGTGGTCCTGGACGAACCGACGAGCGCCCTGGATCCGCTCGGCCGCGCCGACGTGCGGGACCTGCTGCTCTCGCTCAAGGAGCGAGGGGTCGCGGTGCTGCTCAACTCGCACCTGATCGGCGAGGTCGAGCGGGTCTGCGACCGGGTCGTCGTGCTCGACAAGGGACGGGTGGCCGCCGCCGGCACCCTCACCGAACTGCTCGGCCGTCGCGAGCTGCGACTGCGGCTCGACGGGGTGGACGCGCCGGTGCAGGCCCGCCTCGCCACCGCCGGAGACGTCACCCGCAGCGGCGACACCTTCACCGTCACGCTGCCCGCCGACCCGGACCCCACCGCCGTCCCGGACCTGGTGGCCGACCTGGTCGCCCTCGGCGTACGGGTGCACGCCGTCGAGCCAGGACGGATCAGTCTCGAGGAGCGGCTGTTGGACATCCTGCGTACCGGAGGTGACAGGTGATGATCGTCCGGACCGTACTCACCGTCGCCGGCCTCACCCTCCAGGAGGCCGCGCGTCGCCAGGTGCTGCGGTCGCTCGCCGCGCTGACGGTTCTCCTGCTCGCGCTCTCCGCCTGGGGTTTCTCCCGGATCGACGCCGAGTTCGGCGGCCTCACCAGCGGCGAGGCGCGGCTGGTGGCGTCCATGGTGCTGAACCTGGTGATGTTCGGCCTGAGTCTGATCGCCGCCCTCGGTACGGCGTTCCTCGCCGGCCCCACCCTGGCCGGTGACATCGAGTCCGGTGCCGCGTTGTCGATCCTGGCCCGGCCGGTGCACCGCTTCGCGGTGCTGCTCGGCAAATGGCTGGGGCTGGTGACCTTCGGCGCCGGCTTCGTGGCCGTGGCCGGCCTGGCGCAGCTGTTGGTCGTGCGCTTCACCGTGGACTACTGGCCGCCGGCACCGGTGACCGGTCTGGCGCTGCTCGCCGCGCAGACCATCGTCCTGCTCACCCTGGGTCTGCTGCTCTCCAGCGTCAGCTCACCGATGGCGTCGGGGGTGGTGGCCGTCGGCCTGTTCGGGTCCACCTGGATCGCCGGCGTCGTCGGGGCCTTCGGCACTGCGCTGGACAACGAGGGGGTGATCCGCGTCGGCACCGTCTCCCGGATGCTGTTGCCCACCGATGGCCTGTGGCGCGGGGCGATGAACGCCTTCCAGGACCCAACGGTGCTGGTGCAGTTCGGCCCAGCCATGCAGGGCCATCCGTTCCTGAGCGACGCCTCCCTCACCGGCACCTACCTGACCTGGGCGGCAGTCTGGATCGCGCTCGTGCTCGGGCTCACCGCAGTGCTCTTCCGCCGCCGTGACCTGTGAGTTGGCCTGGCTGCGGAGGACGACCCCAGACAAGAGAAGACCGGCGTTGGTGCTAGACCCGGTGCAGGGCACGGGCGAGGCGGCGGACCGCCTCGTCCATCAGCGCGGGTGGAGCGGCGGCGTAGGTGAGGCGCAGGTGCGCGGCCGGCGGTTCGGCCGCGTACCAGGGACGTCCGGGGAACACGACGACGCCCTCGGCGGCTGCGGCGGCGGCCAGCGCGACGTCGTCGGTGCCGTCGGGCAGGCGGACCCAGAGGTGCAGGCCGCCACGCGGGACCGGCTGCCCGTCGATCAGCTCCGGCAGGTGTCGGCGCAACGCGGCCACCAGTGCCTCGCGACGGACCCGCAGGGCGGTACGCAGGGCGCGACGGTGCCGCGTCCAGGCCGGGGCGGTGACGAACTCGATAGTGGCCTGTTGCACCGGACCGGCGACGAAGAAGTCGTCGAGCAGGCGGGCCGCACGCAGCCGGGCACCGGCCGGCCCCCGGGCACCGAGCGCCGCCACCCGCAGCCCCGGAGCGGTGGACTTGGTGAGCGAGCGCAGGTAGACCACGTGCCCGTCGGGGTCGTCGGCGGCCAGTGGCGGCGGGGGCTCGCCGTCGATGGTGAGGTCGCGGGCGTAGTCGTCCTCGATCAGGAATGCCCCGGCGTCGCGTACGGTGTCGGCGACCTGCGACCGGCGGTGTCCGGCCAGGGTCGCGCCGTGCGGGTTGGCGTGCAACGGCTGGCAGTAGAACAGTCGGGCGCCGGTGCGGGCGAACGCGGCGGCGAGCTGGTCGGGTCGTACCCCGTCGGCGTCGGCGGGCACCGGCACCACCCGCAGCCCGGCCGACCGGGCCGCGGCCAGCGCGCCCAGGTAGGTCGGCGATTCGACGAGCAGCACGTCGCCGGGGGCGGCGAGCGCCCGCAGCGCGGTGGAGAGCGCGGCCTGCCCGCCGGGGCAGATCACCATGTCCTCGGCGCGTAGGCCGCCCCCGGCCTCGCGGGCGAACCAGGTCCGCAGGTCCTCCCGCCCCTCGGCCGGACCGCGGTGCCAGGACGCGGGCTGCCGGGCGGCGCGGGTGAGTGCGACGCCGAGCGCGGCGGCGGGCTGCAGCTCCGCGTCGAGGTAGCCGCCGGAGAGTGGGATCGTGCCGGCGGGCGGTAACGCCAGTAGCGCCTGCATCTCCTCCTCCCCGGGGCGGCGTGGTCCGAGCGCGACGGTCTGCCAGGCCAGGTCGGGAGCGGGTGGCCGGTCGGGTCGGGCGGCCAGGAAGGTGCCCCGGCCGGGCCGGGTCTCCACCAGCCCCTCCGCGACCAAGTGCCGGATCGCCTCGGTGACGGTGACCGGCGACGCCTGGTGCCGGGCGGTCAGCTCGCGCACCGAGGGCAGCCGCGTGCCCGGTGCCGCGCCAACGGCGAGCCGGCGCAGATCTTGGATAACGCGATGCGCTGCGTTACCGTCTTCCATGAGGGATCATAGTAGCGTTACTGACGCTCCGACGGTAACGGTCAGCCGGGCCGCGGGAGTCGCCCTGGGCGCGCTGGGTGTGCTCGCGTTCAGCATGTCGCTGCCGACCACCCGGGTCGCCGTGCAACAGCTCGACCCGTGGTTCGTCGCCTTCGGCCGCTCCGTCGGCGCGGCCCTGCTGGCCTGGGCCTACCTGCGGATCACCGGCGCGCCGCGCCCCACCGGTGACCAGTGGCGCCGGCTGTCGCTCGTCGCCCTCGGCGTCGTCGTCGGCTTCCCGCTGTTTACCTCGCTGGCGCTGATCAGCCAGACCTCCGCGCACGGCGCGGTCGTCATCGCCGTCCTGCCCGCCATCACCGCCGTCTTCGCGGTGCTCCGCGCCGACGAGCGTCCACCACCACTGTTCTGGATCGCCAGCGGCGGCGGGCTGCTGGCGGTGCTCGTCTTCCTGGCCGCCAGCGGCGCGCTGGCCGGCACCCTCTCCGTGGCCGACCTGTTCCTGCTCGCGGCGGTCACCCTCGCCGGCCTCGGGTACGCCGAGGGCGGCGCGCTCGCCCGCGAACTGGGCGGGGCCCGGACGATCTGCTGGGCCCTGCTGCTGGCGTTGCCCGCCACCGCACCGATCACCGCCGTCGCCCTGCTGGCTGCTCCCCCGCAGGCCGGCCCGGTGGCGTGGTCGGCGTTCGGCTATCTCACAGTGGTCTCGATGTTCCTGGGCTTCTTCGCCTGGTACGCGGGCCTGGCCCGGGGCGGCATCGCCCGGGTCGGCCAGGTCCAGCTCGCCCAGCCGGTGCTCACCCTGGCCTGGTCGGCGCTGCTGCTCGGCGAGCGGGTCACCCCGGCCGCCATCGTGGCGGCGCTGGCGGTGCTGGCCTGCGTGGTGCTGACCCAACGGACCCGGGCCCGCCACGACTACCGCCCTGCGGCGCAAATCAGCAGCTCAGGTGGCATGCCAACTGTGCCACAGGCCCTTTTCAACCCGCCGCGGAAGGTGAAAGGATATTGGCATCAGCTCGGCGGGCCGGCCGTGGCTCGCCGGCTCGGCGCGACCACCGCGAAGGCCAGGCTGTCCCCGGCCAACCCCCTCCCTCGCGGGCTCCGCGATCGGACGGATGAAGGGACCGACGGCGGATGATGAGTTCTGCGCTGCGGTGGCCGATGACGTTCGCGTTGATCGCCGTGCTGCCCTATTTCGCGGCGCGACTTGTCCGGCCGGTGACCGGCCGACCGGGTGCCCGGATCCGGCCCCGGCTCTGCGATGTCGCTCATCTGCTGATGGCCGTGGGGATGACCACCATGGTGTGGACGGTCCGGGTGCCGGCCGTGGTGTGGGTCGTGGTGTTCGCACCGATCGCGGTGTGGCTCGCGGTGCTCGCGGCCCGCGCGCCGGGCCGGCTGCCCCATGGATCACGGGCGGTCACGGCGTACTTCGCCGTTTCCATGGCGGCGATGGTCTGGATGGCTGTCCCGACCGGTCACCATGACCCGGTGGCCGGCAGCCACCACGGCAGTTCGCCGGCGGCGTTCTCGTTCACACCGCTGGTCAGCCTCGTCCTGGGCGGATATCTGCTGCTCACGGCCGGATGGTGGATCGGGCGAGACATGCGCCTGACCCCACTGTGGCAGGAGCCGAGCGACGCCGCCGGTCCCGCGCCCCGGACCGGCGCACGCGCGGAGAGCATCTGTCACGCCACCATGGGGGCGGTGATGGGGCTGATGCTGTTGACGATGGTGTGAGCCCGCCCGGCCCCGCCAGCCATGGCGTGCGCCCGCCGGCCTCGCCGGCCGTAGTGTGCGTCCGGGCGGGCGGGCGGTCCGGTCAGGCCGGGTCGGCCCGCAGCGCGGCCCGCCATCCGCCGGCGGCGCTGACGTCCTGGGCGTCGCGTACCCCGTGCTCGCTGGCCAGGAACCCGATCACCGTGGTGTCGTCGTCGAGGCGGAGCGGGCCGAGCCCGAGCGGCGCCGGGATGCTGTCGAGCAGCGCCCCGACCGCCTGATGCGGCAGTTGCCACACCTCCACGGCGATGCCGTCGTCGGGTCCGTCTCCGGTGAAGACCAGGCCCGGCCGGGCCACGCCAGAACCGGGCAGCCGGTACAGGCGGTAGCCGGCCGCCGTCCGGGCGCGGGCGTGCAACCGGCCGCCGAGCGCGACGAGCTGCCGGTTCAGCGGCATGCCGGTCAGGTGTGCGCCGACGACCGCGACCAGTGTGGTGCCGGCCGGCGGGCGATCGTCGACCCGCGTCGGCTCACCGCACCACCGCGCCGCCAGATCCAGCAGCGGAGCGTCGGCGAAGGCGGGCGCGATGAACTGCACCCCGAAGGGCAACCCGTCGGTACGGGCGTCCGCCGGCACCGCCACCGCGCACAGATCCAGCAGGTTGACGAAATTGGTGTACGTGCCGAGTCGGCTGTTCACGCCGACCGGATCGGCCGCGACCTCGGCCAGCGTGGGATGGGTCGGGGTGACCGGCAGCAGCAGGGCGTCCACGTCCAGCCAGATCCGCTCGGTCTGGCGACGAAGCTCGGCGAGCCGTTCCCACGCCTCGAAGACGGCGGGCCCGGTGACGTCCCGGCCCGGCGTGACAATGGACCGCACGGTCGGATCAACCCCGGCCCCGGACAGGTACGCCCCGAACGCCGACCAGCGTTGCGCGACCCACGGTCCGCCGTACAACAGGGCGGCAGCGGCCAGGAACGCTCCGATGTCGACCGGAACCACCTGGGCGGCGACGGTGTCGAGCCGGCGCAGCGCCGCCTGCCACGCCACCCGGTGCGCCGGATCGAGGTCCAGGTCACCGGCGGGCACCGCGACGGTTCGCAGCCGGCTCGCCACCCCGGGCGGCGGGGCCGGCGGGACCGGCCGGGACCACGGGTCCTCGGGGTCGGCCCAGGTGAGCACGTCGAGCGCGGCCGCGCCCTCGGCGACGGTCCGGGTGAACGTGGTGACGCAGTCCAGAGAGCGGCACGCCGGCAGCAGTCCGCGGGTGGAGACCAGGCCCCGGGTGGGCTTGATGCCGACGATGCCGTTGAAGGCGGCCGGCACCCGACCGGAGCCGGCGGTGTCGGTGCCCAGGGCCAGCGGCACCAGACCGGCGGCCACCGCGACGGCGCTGCCGGAACTGCTGCCGCCGCTGATGTGCTCGGGGCTGTGGACACTGTGGCAGGCACCGTAGGGGGTGCGGGTGCCGACCAGGCCGGTGGCGAACTGGTCCAGGTTGGTCTTGCCGATCGGCACGGCACCGGCGTCCATCAGTCGGCGTACCGCCGTGGCGGTGGTGGCCGCCGGTCGATCCGCCAGATCGGGGCAGGCGGCGGTGGTCGGGTAGCCGGCGATGTCCAGGTTGTCCTTGACCGCGAACCGGACGCCGGCCAGCGGCCCGTCCGGTGCCGTCGCGGCGAACCGCGCGACCGTGTCCGGGGCGAACTTGGTGATCCAGATCGTCACGATGACCAGCCCAGCAGCCGCACCGGAGTGGGGTCGTACCCGTTGCACGGATTGTTCAGTTGTGGACAGTTGCTGACCAACACCAGGATGTCGCGCTCGGCGCGGAGTTCGACGTGCTTGCCGGGGGCCGAGACACCATCCTCGAAGGTCAACCCGCCGGATTCGGTAAGCGGCACGTTCATGAAGAAGTTGATGTTGTGGGTGAGGTCCCGCTTGTCCAGCCCGGCGGCCACCGCGTAGCGCAGGAAGGTGGCCCGGCAGGCGTGCTGGTGGCGGGTGTGCTCGCCGTAGCGTACGACGTTGCTCTCCTTGGCGCAGGCGCCGCCGAGCGTGTCGTGCCGGCCGCAGGTGTCGTCGACGATGGTGGCCAGCGGGTCGAGCCGTACGCTGCGCAGCACCGAACCACTGGTCAGGTAGGCCGCGCCCTGCGCGCGGATGGTGTCGACGGCGCTGTACCGGTTGGCGGTGTCCCGGGCGTCGTACAGCAGGGTGTCGACCGCCTGGTTGCCGTGCAGGTCGACGATGCGCAGCCGACCGCCGGCCGGGATCTCGCCGAGCCAGCCGTCACCGGCGGCGACGGTCACATCGAACAGGTCTGCGGTCACCACACGCTCCTCTCGGCAGCGGCAAGGGCGCGGGCGGACTCCGCCCGGAACGCCCGGCTCGGGTCGTCGGCGGGCGCGGGCACGCCGGCCGCGACGTCCGCCCGCACGCCGGCCGGCTGCCACCGGGCTGCCGGATCCAGCGGGTGGGGTGCGGTGGCGAACACCACCAGCAGGTCCTGTTCGGCCCGCAGACTCACCCAGTCTCCGGCGGTGGTGTGCCCCGGCACGTAGTCGAGGGTGCCCCGTTCGTCGCCGCGGGGCCGCACCTGCACGAACCAGTTGACTGTCGCGTGCAGGTCCCGCTCGCCCAGGCCGTGCACGTACAGCTCGTCGAGCAGCAGGCTGCGGGCGCTGCGGCGCCATTGGTTGCGGTCACGTCCGTAGTCCGACGGTCCGAAGCGGGCCAGGTCGCCGTCGAGGCTGTGCCCGCTTATCGCGTCGTGCCAGTCCGACGAGGAGCCGGTCACCGAGGCCAACGCCTTGCCCAGGTCCGACATCAGCACCATCGGTGGGTGGATCCGGGCCGACATCTGCGCCTTCAGGGTGTCCGGCACGTTCAGCCGTTCCCGCCGGTCCGCCGCGTAGATCAGCATGCTGGCGACGGCGTCGGTGCCCAGCGCCGTCAGGCGCAAACTGCTGCCCCGGGCCAGGGTGAGCGACCAGGCAGCGCCGCCCGGCACGTCATGCTGGTAACCGCTGACATCCGTCATCGGGTCTCCTCATCGGGTTGCAGCAGGAAACGGGCGATCCGCTCGCCGATCACGACGGCGGGCATCGCGGTGGTGGCCCGGGGAATGGTCGGCATGATCGAGCAGTCGGCGACGTAGCAGCCCGCGACGCCGTGCACCTGTCCATCGTGGCCGACGACGGCCCTGGGGTCGGCGGCAGGCCCCATCTTGCAGGTGCCGACGGGGTGCCAGTAGTTGTCGGGGTTGGCCCGGATGTGGGCGACCAGACTCGCGCGGTCGGCGTACTCCGGCCCCGGCCGCAGCTCGCGTCCGACCAGCTCGCGCATTCCGGGCGCGGCGGCGATGGCCCGCAGCTGCTCGACGCCCTCGGCGAGCACCTGGGTGTCATGCCCCTCCGGGTCGGTCAGGAACCGGTGGTCGATCAGCGGGTTGGTCTCCGGATCACGTGAGCGGATGCGGACGTGCCCCCGGGAGCGCGGCAGCAGGGCGCCGACGCCGCAGCTCCACCGCTTCTCCTCGCCGCGGTGGGTCGGGCTGTACGGCAGGAAGTGCATGTCGAACCCGTCGGGATCGAACGATGAGGCCGCTTTTGCCATCGCCTGTTCGTCGGGGGCCCACCCGGTGGCCCGCAGCTGCTGCATGGCCGTGCTCATCGCGTCGGAGCCGGTCCAGCTCATCAGCAGGAACGGTTGGTCGTGCAGGTTCTCCCCGACGCCGGGCAGGTCCGCCACGACGTCGACACCGAGTTCCCGGAGCAGGCGCGGATCGCCGATGCCGGAGCGTTGCAGGACCTGTGGCGAGTTGTAGGCGCCGCCGCAGACCACGACGCGGTCTGCGTGCACGACGTGCCGTTCGCCGTGCCAGAGCACCTCGACGCCGGTGGTCCGGCCGGCGGTGACGAGGACCCGGTCGACGTGTGCCGCACCGACGATCCGCAGGTTCGCCAGGTGGCGGACCGGGTCGAGGTAGGCGAAGGCGGTGTTCCACCGGATGCCGTCGACGATGTTGTTGTCCTCGGGGGCGAATCCGACCGTCTCGTCGAGGTCGTTGAGCGTCTCCAGCTGCGGCAGGCCGATCACGGTGCCACCGTCGTACCAGGCCCGCTGCCAGGGGGTGAGCTCCTCGGCGCGGTACCGCTTGACCCGCATCATCCGGGTGCCCTCGTCGAAGAGCGGCCGCAGCTCGTCCGCGCTCCAGCCCGGATTGCCTGCGGCGGCCCAGTCGTCGTAGTCGCGCCGGTGGCCCCAGGTCTGGGTGGTCCCGTTGAAGTCGGAACAACCCCCGATGGCGCGGGCCCGTTCGAAGGCGACCCTGGTCGGCAGGGTGTCGCCGGAGTCGTAGCCCCAGTCGTGGGAGTGGCCCAGCCGGGTGGCGTCGAGGATGTCCGCGGGCCACCCGGCGGAGCCGAAGGGACCGAAGTCCGGCCCGGCCTCCAGTACGAGCGTGTCCACCCCGGCCAGCGCGAGTCTCGCCGCGATGACGTTGCCGCTGGTGCCGCCGCCGACGACGACAGTCCCCGCTGCCCGGGGCAGATGATCAGGCATGCCAGGTCCCCCCACCTGTCCTTGTCAGTCCGTGAGTCCGGGTCCGTGCACCACAGTCGCGCCGACCACCGTGCGCAGCACCGGGCGCTCGGCGGCCTCGGCCAGCTCCGCCAGCGTCGAACTGAGCGGGTCGACCTCCAGCTCGACCCAGTCGGCGAGGAAGCCGGGTGCGAGCCGGCCGCGCTCCCGCTCGGCAAAGCAGTAGTACGCCGCCGAGGTGGTGTACATCGCCAACGCCTCCGCCGCGCTGATCGCCTGATCGGGTCCGAGCGGTCCGCTCCAGCCGCGGACCTGCCGGCTGCGCGCCTGCCACATCCCGAACAGCGGCGACATGGGGAAGTCGGGTCCGTCGGAGCCGCCCGCGACGGTGACACCGGCGTCGAGCCAGTCGCGCAGCGGCGCGAGTGGGACCTCCTCGCCGAACTGCCTGGCGATGCCGGCGCCGACGCGCCACTGCATCGACGGCTGGCTGGAGAGAACAACGCCCAGCCGTGCCGCACGGGCCATGTCGGCGCGCGCCGGCCACAGGTACGAGTGCATGATCGAAAATCGCAGGGGCGCAATCGGCCAACGCGCGTTGACCCGCTCGAAGTGGTCCAGTGCGAGCGTGACGGCGGCGTCGCCGACGGCGTGCACGGCGACGGAGTGGCCGTTCTGCGCGCAGTGCGCGACGAGTTCGGCGAAGGTGTCGGCGGGACAGGTCAGGTTGCCGTAATAGGCGGGCCGCCCCGGCCACGGCCGGGAGATGAGCGCGGTGCCGAATCCGCCGGCGCCGTCGAGGTAGATCTTCAGCGGGCCGCGCCGGAAGCGGGAGTCACCGCGACCGGTGCCGACACCCTCGGCGCCGAGCCCGGCGAGAAACCGCGCGGGTGGCACGGTCGTGTCGGCCAGTGGCATGCCCATCGTGCGCAGGGTCAGCCAGCCCTCGGCTGCCGCCTCCCGATAGACCCGCATCTCCGCCTCGACCAGGCCGGGCTCGCTGGCGCTGGTGATGCCGAGGCTGTGCAGGTGGGACTGCGCCTGCGCCAAAGCCGCGCGAAGCGCCTGGTGCCCGGGGGCCGGGACGTGGGCCAGCACCAGTTCGGCGGCGGGACGTTCGACCAGGATCCCGGTCGGCTCGCCGTACGCGTCGCGCTCCAGGTGCCCGCCGGTCGGATCCGGCGTACGGGCGTCGATGCCGCAGCGCCGCAGGGCCGCCGAGTTGGCGATCGCGTCGTGGGTACGCCGGTCCAGCACGACGGCGGTGCCGCCGGTGACCCGGTCGAGGTCGTACCGGTTGGGCAGCCTGCCCTCGGCCAGGTCCTCGGCGTGGAAGTGGGCTCCGACGACCGCCCAGTCGAGTTCCGGTCGGTCTGCCAGCCAGGCGCCGATCCGCTCGCAGACCTCCTGGATCGAGTTCGCCTCGGCGATGACGAGTCGGCGCTGTTCGATCCCGGTGACCAGGGTGTGCAGGTGGGAGTCGAGAAAACCCGGTACCACCACGCCCCGCGCCGCGACCTCGATCGTCTCCGGCGGGGCCGCCGCCCGAACCTCGGCCGCTTCCCCGATCGACAGCACGCGGTCTTCGGCGACGAGCATCGCCGACGCCAGCGGCATGGCCGGATCCATGGTGTGGATCCGGCCCAGCAGCAGGACAGGTGGGGCCGCGGTCGCCGCGGCCCCACCGTCGATCATCCTGCGAGCCACTTGGTGTACCAGGCGAGCAGTGCGTCCTGCTGCTTCGACCTGGCCTCGGAGTCCTGGAAGACCACCGACGAATTGCCGGGCGCGTTGACGATCTTCGCCTTGGTCTCCTCGTCCATGAAGTTGAACGCCTCGGGGTTACCCGGACCGTAGCCGGTCAGCTTGGCGAACGCCGCCTGACGCTCCGGCTCGTTGAAGACCTTGGCCAGGGCCTGGATGTTCGTCATGTTGGGCGCGCTGGCCGGGATGGCAATCACGTTTGGTGCGACGATCGCCTCGTCGAAGGAGATGGTGACGTCCAGGCCCTGGTTCTTGAGGGCGACCGCCTGACCGGAGGGGCCGGCCACGACCGCGGCCGTCTTGGAGGTCAGCAGCTGCTGGATCTGCGGGTAGGAGGTGTAGAAGACCATGTGCGGCCGCAACTCGTCGAGCTTCTTGGTGCACAGGTCCAGGTCGAGCGGGTACAGCTTGTCCGGGGCGATGCCCGAGGCCAGCTCGGCCATCTCGCAGCCGCTGTCGTAGCTGCCTGGGCTGCCCATCCAGCCGCGCTTGCCGGGGAACTTCTCGACGTCCCAGAAGTCGGCCCAGGTCTTCGGCCCACCGTTGGGGAAGGTCTCGGTCAGGTACGCCTGGACGTGCCCGACCAGGAAGGTGCCGAACGCGTAGTCACGGATGTTCTCGGGCAGGTTGGTGTCGCGCCCGACCGAGTCGTCGAGCTTGGCGATGTTGGCCTGGTTCTGGTAGACGACGTCCAGGCCGACGTGGATCGCGTCGTAATCGCCCTTGCCGCCGGTGAGCATCGTGTTCACGATGGCGTCAACTTCGACTTCGGAGATCACCTTGACGCCGGTGTCCTTGGTGAAGTCGTCGAAGTAGGCGGCGTACCGGGCCTTGTTGGTGGGGCCGCCGAAGTCGGCCCAGACGATCTGCCCGCTCAGGCTCGACGAGCCGTCGGAACTCCCGGACTCATCGGAGTCCGTGGACGAGCAACCGGCGAGTACGAGCGCCAGCGCTGTTCCGGCGACAAGCGCCGTGCGCAGTCGCCGGCTCGGGTGGGTCAGGAGTATGCGCAAGGGTTCCTCCATGTGCTTTCCGCATGCCTGGGTTGGCTGTCGCAGCAACGCCCCCCGCGTTGGATCCATTAGACCTGCGTTTGGATCCCGAACTCAAGATGTGCATCCACAAATCCTCGTCTCGGTTCCGTTACGTTGGTGTATCCAACACGGGCAGGCCAGCCACAAAACGGTCGAGAACGGTGCCAAGCAGGCGGGATATCTCCGTCTGACCGGCCAGGTCGTAGAGCGCACCGGCAAAGGCGATCGACCCGGTCGAGACGACCGCCCCGCCCCCCTCACGCGGCACCAGCACGAGATCGGCGTGCACCCGAGGGTTACGGGCGCCCCCGAGCACCCGGCTCGTCATGTTGAAGTTCTCCCGCGCCTCAAGCATGTCGTCGCCGTGCCCGACCGAGCTTGCCAGCACCACGGCATCCGGCGAGGTCCCCAGCAGCGGACTCACGGAGTCGATTTCCAGCCCCGCCGCGCCGCCGGAAACCCCGTACCCGCCAAAGTACTCCCTGGTCAGACCCGCGAAGACCCAGGCGACCGCGGGGTCGGTGGCGACCCGCCGGTAGCCGGCGGAAGCGCCCGGATTACCGGCGGCCACGAATCCGACGCCGAAGGTCTTCTGCGGTGCCCGACCGTTGAACCGCCAGATACCACCCAGATGACCGGTGAAGCCGAGGTGGTACTCCCCCGGCTCAGCCAGCCACGCCTGCGTGCCACCCCACCGGCGGATCTCGATGACCTGGTCGTCGCAGGGGTCGTAGCCGGTGACCCAGTACATGCCGTTGCCGCCGGTGTAGATCAGCCGCCCGCCGGTGGCGACGTACTCCTCGTAGGCCCGCAGCATCTCCAGGCTCGGATACTCCGGATGGGTGCCGGTCAACACCGCGCGGTAGCGCGCCAGCAGACCCACACCCTCGGCGTGCAGGTCGTGATCGGTGACGATGTCGACCTCCCGGCCGGTGCGGTCCAGCCAGTCGACCAACTGCATGTCGCCGGTGAACTGCCACACCGGCGCGTTGTGGTCGTAGACCCGCTCGCGCAGCGTCAGCAGCGGCCGGCGCCAGCTCGAATAGCACACCCCCGAACCGTCGGCGTGTGCCTCGTACAGCGAGTACCCCAACTCCCGGCGCGCGTCGCGGAACAGCTCGAAGTCGTCGAGCGTCGGCACCATCTGGCTCCACACCTGGGTACGCGGGCTGTCCACCCCCACGTGATCATTGCCGTACGCGAGGTAGCTGTTGGTGGGCAGCACGAGCAGCACCGGCGCGGTCGCCGTCCCTTCGGGCGGCGCGACGAAGACCGGAACGGTGTCCCGGCCGCCGGCGGTATCGGTCAGCTCAAGGGCGTAGACGCCGCTGCGCAGCTCCGGCGGAAGCACCAGCTCGCCCTGGAACTGCCAGCCACAGTCGGTCATGTCGTCACGGTGGAAGTGCAGCGCGGCGTACTGTCGCGCGGCGAACCGGAAGTCGGCGACGTCACCGGTCCAGCCGGAGGAACGCACCGCCCGCTGCGGATGGTGCACAGCGGTGCCGTGCAGTTCTCCCGGGCCGACATCGGCCACCAGGGCGGTACGGGCGATCCCGGTCGGCCCGATCGCCGCCGCCAGGTCCCAGTGGGCCAGCAGCGCCGGATGCCGAACCAGCTCGGCGCGCGTTCCGGCAGCGGTGGCATCGGCGACCAGGATCGGGGACTCGATCCGGCCGTCGTAGCACCGCACCGGCGCACCGGTCGTCCCGGTTCCGGCGCAGGCCCAGAAGAACGGGCCGGCCCCGGGCACCGGGTCGCCGGCAAGAGTCGTCGACGCCGTGTGCGCCGGCGTCGGTGGGCGTACCACGTGGTTGGCCTCGAAGGTGCCGGCCAGCGCGACCGTCAGCGCGAGCGTACGTCCCGCCCGGCCCCCGATCACCGCCGTCAGCTCGTACCAGCAGCCGGCCTGGGGTACGAGGCCGGCGACGACTTCGGTCAGGCCGGAACCGGTCGCCACCCGCAGCGTGAAGCGGCCCTCGGCGTCGAGACCCACCGCCCAGCCGGAACCCTCCTGCGGGCAGCCGTGGGCGAGCAGTTCCTGGGCACCGTCCCCCGGCCGGGTGGGCATCGCCGCGAGCGACACCACAAGCCCTTCCGCGCCTGCTCCGGGCAGGTCGTCGACCCGCACGTAGGAGCCGACCACGGTCTGCTGGTCGATCCCGTCCCCACCGATCGGCGCGACGGCGACCACCCGCTCCTGCCGGCGCTCGACCCCGGCCGACGGGATCGCGAGTGCGCGCAGGCGGACCAGTTCCGCCCGCCACCTGGCGGCCGTCGTGCTGACCGCCAGGCGCACCGTGTCACCGGGGCGGTAGGAGACCCGGTCGCAGTAGCCCATGACCCCACTGGGCACGAGTACGGGTCGCGGCTCGCTCACCAGGTCACGCCGTAGTCGTGCAGCCGGCGGACCAGCACGTCGTACTCCGCCTCGTCCCGGGTGGCGTGGCGCACGCCGTCGACCAGCTGCGGTGGCTCGCCGCGTACCGGCGAACGGACGCCTATCGCGAACCCGTCCGGTGTCTTGACGATGAGGTAGCGCGGCTTGTCGGGGTCGGGATTGCGACGTACGAAGTCGTACACGTCGATCAGGTCGCGGGGGTGGGGCCCGGCGGGACGGGCGGCTGCCTGTGCCATCAGCTGCGCGGTCAGCACCGGCCGGAGCCGGTTCTCCAGGATCCACTCGTCGTGCGGTGACAGGGCCATCGCCAACTTCTCCTTCCACCTCAGCAGCTGCGGGTCAGGATGAATGCGTGTCAGAACAGCCCGAAGTACTCCCGCTGCTCCCAGTCCGAGACGTGCAACAGGTAGCGCTCGTACTCGGTCCGCTTGAGGTGGGCGTACCAGTCGACGACGACGTCGCCCAGCGCCGCGCGGAAGACCTCGTCGGCCTCCAGCGCGGCCACCGCCTCGCCGAGCGAGCGGGGCAGCGGCGGCGCGGCGGCGGCGTACGGGTTCGTGGTCGGCGGCCGCAGCTCCAGGTCGTGGGTGATGCCGTCGAGGCCGCTGAGCGCCTGCGCGGCGATGTACAGGTAGGGGTTGGCCGCCGGCTCCCCCGAGCGGTTCTCCAGCCGGGTCGCCGGATCACCCGGGCCGCCGACGGCCCGCACCATGGCCCCCTTGTTGTCCACCCCCCACGCGACCCGGTCCGGGGCCAGCGAGTGGCTCTGGTAGCGCTTGTAGCCGTTGACCGTCGGCGTGGTGAACGCCGCCGCCGCGGCGGCGTGGCGCAGGAGCCCCTCCAGGTAGGCGCGACCGGTCGCCGACAGGGGCCCGGCGTCGGCGGTATCGGGCACGAACACGCTCCGGCCGGTGCGCAGGTCGGTCAGCGACTGGTGCAGGTGCCAGCCGGTGGAGGCCGTCTCGGCCCCCTGCGGGCGGGACATGAACGTCGCGTGGAAGCCGTGCCGGCGGGCGATCTGCCGCACCGCGGTGCGGCAGACGACCACCGCGTCGGCGGTCGTCGCCGCGTCGGCCGCCTCCATGGTCAACTCCAGTTGACTCGGCCCGAACTCCAGCTCGATCGAGCGCAGCGGCAGGTCGAGCGAGGTCAGCCCGGTGTAGAGCGCCTGCACCAGCGGGTCGAGGCCGTCGAGCGCCTCCTCGTGCAGCAGTTGGGCGCCGGGCGTCGTCGGGCCGACCGGCGCGGGCGCGCCGGGTGCGCCGGGCCGGCCGACCCGGTCGCCGGTGAGCGTCGCCTCGGCCGCGCGGAAGACGTGGAACTCCAGCTCCGCGCCGACGGTCATCCCGTAACCACGCCCGGCCAACGCGCCCAGTTGATCCCGCAGCAGGCCACGGGTGCAGAACGGCACCGCCGAGCCGTCCGGGAAGCGGACGTCACACAGGACCCACCCGGTCCGTTGCGCCCACGGCACGACCCGGAAGGAGCTCGGGTCCGGCACGAGGACGATGTCGCCGGCACCGGCGAAGCCGGCGACGCCGACCCCCGTGTCGGCGGCGAACACCGGATAGACCGACTTGCCCGAGGTGTCCTTGAGCAACAGCGAGCTGGGCGCGGTGAGACCCGAGCGCATGGCCGCGGCGACCGCGGACCGGGCGATGGTCTTGCCCCGGACGATCCCGTGCTGGTCGACGAAGCCGAAGCGGACCATCTCGATGCCGAGCTCGTCGATCACCCGACGCATCTGCGCCGCGGCCGCGTACTGCGCCTCGGTCCACAGGTCGTGTCGGTCGATGAAGCCGCCGCGGTCCTTGGCCAACATCGGTCGCGCGCTGGCCCCGCCCCCACCGGAGGCGACGTCGCGCTCGTCGGCGTTACGCATCGGCCGACTCGGGCTGCGCCCGGAACCACGGCGACGCGCTGCGGCGCTCGGCCTCCTTCTCCTGCCAGCGATCCTGCCACCCGTCGCTGGGCGAGATCATGTCCACCGCGAGCGGGCCCACCAGCTTGGCCGCCTGTGTCTCGTCGAGCGGGTGCGCGGGCAGCGCACCGCCGGCCTGGAAGGTGTCGATGGCCCGCAGCAGCATCCGCCGGTTGGCGGTGACGGCCCGGTCGGAGACGCCGAGCCGCTCCACCGTGCGGTCCTGGATGGGGCCCATGCTCTCCACCGCCCACTGGTCGTGGACGTTGATGTCCAACCCCATCCCGGTGTACGTGAGGTCGCGCTGCTCGGTCGGATCGAAGCCCCAGTTGTTGCTCCGGTTGCGCAGCGGCCGGTAGTCGGGCAGGGAGACGCCCTCCAGGCGTTGCTGCAGCAGCGTCTCCTTGTCGGTCTGCTCGGCGAAGTCGTAGAAGATCATGTACCAGTAGTGGTTCTCGTCGTCGATCGGCACGTGCCACTGGGTGAAGACCTTGCTGTTGCCGAAGGGCACCACGAAGGCGTTCGGGAAGAGCAGGTTGGTCACCCGTACGTGTTTGATCTGTTCGGTGAGCTGCCGGATGGCGAACACCCGCAGCCCGTGCTCAACGCTCTCCACCTCGATGTCCGGACGGTAGTGGTCGCCGACCAGCTTCGACAGCTTCGTGCCGGTGCCCTCGACCTCCTCGCTGAACTGCTGGCCGTAGACGTCGCGCGGGTCCTCGCCGACGAACCGGTGCAGGAAGGAGACGTGGCTCGGGTCGATCCCGCCCTCCAGCCCCTGGAGCCAGTTGCACTCCCAGAGCCCCTTGAAGGCGAAGGTGTACTCCTCGGGCGCGACGAAGCAGTCGTACGCCGGGAACGGTGGCGGGTCGCCGGCGCCCAGGTAGGCGAAGATGATGCCGTTGCGCTCCACGCACGGGTAGTTGGCAATCCTGATCTTGTCCAGGAACTGGCTGTGCGGGGGTTCGGCGGGCTGCTCCACGCAGCGTCCCTGCGCGTCGTAGAGCCACCCGTGGTAGAGGCAGCGCAGCCCGCCGCCCTCCAGCCGCCCGAACGACAGATCGACCCCCCGGTGGGCGCAGAACCGGCTGATCAGCCCCCAACCGTCGGCCCGGCGGAAGAGCACCAGGTCCTCGCCGAAGAGGCGGATCGCCTTGACCGGGCGGTCGGTCGGCATCTCCGAGACCAGGGCGGCCGGCTGCCAGTAGGCGCGCATCAGACCGCCCAACGGAGTGCCGGGCCCGCTCCGGGTGAGCTTCTCGTTGTCTTCCTGTCGCAGCACTGCTACCTCCGCGGTTCGGGAACACTCATAGGTCCAGCACCAGACGGTCGCCGACGGCCCGCGAGACGCAGACCATCATGCAGTCGCCCGCCGACCGCTCCTGAGGGGTGAGGATGTGGTCGCGGTGGTCGATTGCCCCGGCGAGCACCCGGGTCTCGCAACTGCCGCAGATCCCCTCCTGGCAGTCGTTGACGATCTCGACGCCGGCGTCGAGGAGGACGTCCAACACGGAGCGGTCGGCCGGCACCGGCAGCTCCAGGCCGCGCTGTTCGAGCCGTACGGTGAACGCGCCGCCGGGCTGCGGCTGCGCCGCCACCGGCGCGGCGAACAACTCGGTCCGAAGCCGGTCGAGGCAGCCGGCCTCGGCCGCGGCCGCCCGGAGCGCGTCCAGCATCCCGGCCGGACCGCAGGCGTAGATCAGCGTTTCGGGCGCCAGCCCGACGAGCAACGTCCGCAGTGCCGGCTGGGGCCCGTCGGTCTCCGGATGCACCCGGACCCGGTCGCCGTAGGGCGTGAGCTGGTCGAGGAAGGCCATCTGCCGCCGGGACCGCCCGAAGTAGTGCAGTTGCCCGGCGACGTCGCGCCGAACCGCCTCGGCCAGCATCGGCAGCAGCGGGGTGATGCCGATGCCGCCGGCCAGGAAGAGGTAGCCGGGCGCGGGTTCCAGCGCGAAGTGGTTACGCGGACCACGCAGCCGGACCGTGTGCCCGGGGCGCAACTGATCGTGCACCCACGCCGAGCCGCCACGCCCTGCCGACTCACGCAGGACCGCGATCCGCCACGTCGATGCCCCGGGCACCCCGCACAGCGAATATTGCCGGGTCGATCCGTCGCCGACGGTCAGGTCGACGTGCGCCCCCGGCCCCCAGTCCGGGATCACCGCGCCGGCGTCTTCCGGGACGAGTTCGACCGACATCACGTCGACCGCCTCCAGCCGGAGCGCACGGACGACGAAGGGTAGCTCCACAGACACGATCCTCCCCTCATTGGATCCAATCTTAGGGTCTTAGGATCCTGATGGGAAGGGAACATACCCACGTTAGCCCCAAGTGGGTCCACGCAACAGCCGCCCTGGTATCGTGGTGTGGCTCAACGGGCAGTTTTGGTGGCCGACGGGGCATTCGGCGGTGTTGCGCCGCACCTCAGCCGCCATGCCGACCCGGAACCCACCCGTCGATCGAAAAGGAGAGTGGCCGCGTGACCATCGAGTCCGAGGACCTGGCGGCCCCCCGCAAGACGGGCGCGGCACTCGTCGATGACCTCGCCGAGCAGATCCGCAACCGCATCATGACCGGGGAGATCCCGATCGGCGCCCAGTTGCGCCAGGCCGAGTTGGCGAGCAACTTCGGCGTCTCCCGCACGCCGGTACGCGAGGCGCTGCGCCAGTTGCAGACCAGCGGGCTGATCGAAGTGCTGCCCAACAAGGGTGCCGTGGTCAGCGTGCCGGCGCCCTGGGACGTCCGCGAGGCGTACGAGGTGCGGGCGGAACTGGAGGCGCTGGCCGCCGCCCGCGCGGTCCGGCGGATCACCCGCGACCAGATCGAGCAGTTGCGGACCGCCAACCAGGAGATGTACGACCACTCGATGGCGCAGGGCGCAAGCACCGTGCCGGCCCAGCACGATCACCGCCGCAGCAACGACCTCTTCCACACGCTGATCGCGAGCATCTCGGGTAACGCCCGACTGAGCAAGGCGATCAACGACATCAACGAGACCTTCCCGCGCAACGTGTCCGCTCAGCTGGTCGTCAACGACGCCCGACACCGCGACGAGAACTTCCACGAGCACGAGCGGATCCTGCAGGCTCTCGCCGAGGGCGACGTCGCGCAGGCCGCCGACCAGATGCGCCAGCACGTGATCAAGGCCGGCGAGCAGTTGGCCCGCTGGTACGAACTCCGCTCCTCCACCGTCTTCCGCGGCTAGACCGGACTTGTATCCAATCTAGCCCGAATGGCATCCACTGAGTTAGCCTTGGGTTTCCCAGCACCCAAGGAGGTCGGATGACGCTCACCATCGTCCCCAGCACGGCCAGCGGTCTCGAGGAGAAACCGCTGGGGCCGCCGAGCGCCCAGCCCCTGAGCGGCGAGATCATGGTGCGCAGCCGGGTCGAGTTCAGCAACGAGGCGCGTACCGTGATCTCGGGCATCTGGGAGAGCGACCCGGGCACCTCGCGCTGGGAGTTCCTCACCCGCGGCGAGATCATCCACGTCATCTCCGGACGGATGACCGTGCAGCGCGACGGCGAGGAGCCGGTCGAGGTGACCGCCGGCACCAGCGCGTACTTCCCGATCGGCTGGTGCGGCACGTGGACGGTCCACGAGACGCTGCGCAAGGTCTACGTGGTGTACAAGTCGTGACGACGCCGACCCCGCCCGCGATCGTGGGCAACGCCGTACTCATCGTGGTCGACATCCAGGGCGGCCCGGTGCCCGACGAGGAGTCCCGCTCCGAGATCGCCCAGATGGGCGGACGCCGGGAACGCGCCGACCGGGTGGAACGACTCATCGACGCCTGCCGGGAACACGACGTGCCTGTCGTGTTCATCCAGGAGGTCCACAAGCCGAGCCTCGTCGACATCGGCCGCGAGCTGGACGGCGCCGAGGGCCCGCACTGCGTCGAGGGCTGGCCCGAGACGGAACTCGCGCCGTGGGTACGGCCGCGTCCCGAGGAGTTCCTGATCCGCAAGCGGCGCTACTCGGCGTTCTTCGGCACCGAGCTGGAGATCGTGCTCAAGGCGTACAAGGCCGAGACCGTGCTGCTCATTGGTGGGCTGACCGACGTCTGCATCCACTACACCGCCGTCGACGCCCACCAGCACGACTATCGCGTCCGGGTGCTGACCGACTGCATCGGCGGTTCGTCCCGTGCGGCCCACGACGCCGCGCTGCGCGCCATCGAATACCTTCAGCGCGACGCGCTGGTCACCAGCGATCAGGTCTTCGGCTGGCTCGCCGCCGGCAAACCGACAGCCGGCTGAGCGGTGGCCGGGACGCCCCACCGCGTCCCGGCCACCGGATTCAACGGCCGAACATGGCCCGGCGGGGATTGTCGACGGTCATCATGGTCAGCACCTCGGGCTCGATGCCCGCCGCGACCGCGTACTCGGCGAACTCCTCGAAGAGGAAACACATCCCCGGCCCACCGAACTCGGCCTGGTGGGACCGCTGGCTGACGTCCTGCGACAGCAGGATCTTCGCGGCGAAGCCGCGGTCGACGAGGTGCTTGAGGTAGTCGACCCGGCGGCGCAGCTCCGCGACCGCCACCTGCCCGCCGACCTTGCAGGCCATCATGCAGTCGTACTGGATGTAGACGCCCCGGTTGAGCAGGTCGATCGAGTACCGCACATCCTTGACGGTGTCGGTGTGGCCGATCACGATCCGCTCCGGGTCGACGCCCTCGGCGGTCAGGATGTCGATCTGTGCCTCCCCGGTCGGGAAGGTGGGTGCGTGCGTGCTCACCAGCACACCGGTCTCGACGGCGGCCCGGCCGGCGGCCCGGAACGAGCGTTCCTCGTTCGCGGTGATCTTCGGCCGGTCGGAGGCGATCTCGCCGAGCAGACCGGCACGCACCCCGGTGCCGGGGATCTCGTCGAGCAGGTCCGCGACCAGGTAGTCGGCGATCTGGTTGACGCTGTTGCGCTCCCACCAGTCCTGATCGAGGTACGCCTCGAAGTAGTGCCCGGTGCCGAGGATGATGTTGACGCCGGTCCGCTCGGCCATCTCCTTCGTGGCCAGCACGTTGGCGACCGAGCGAGACCCGGTCACCGGGTTCTGCACCTGGTGGGCCGGGTCCCGGTCGTAGTAGATCGGGGCGGCGTAGTCGCTCAGCTCGCCGTTCGTGACATCCCAGAGGGTCCGCCCGCCGCGTTCGACGAAGCGTCGGATGTCGCGCTCCCGCTCCTCCCACACCGTCATGAACCCGTCCCGCGACTCGGTCGGGGTCAGGTTGGCGAAGACGTGCTCGTGCGGGAGGGTCAACCCGAGGTCGTCCGGGCCGATCGGACCGGTCACCGACCACACCTGATCCATGCCGCTGCGCCTAGTGGCAGCAGGTGTCGTCGGTGCCCGCGGCATGCCGACGCGGGGCCGGCAGGTCCAGCGACGGGTTCCGGTCGAAGAAACCGTCCGGCTCCAGGCGCATGCCGATCCGGTGCACCGCCATGATCGGCCACTCCTCGGGGCGCGGATCGTGGTGCACGCCGACCACCGGCCAGAGCACGAGTTCCGCGCCGTCGAGTGAGCGGTCCGCCTGCTGCCAGGCCGTGATGCCGTCCTCGCCGAGCGGCGCCTGGTTCGGGTACTCACCGGCGATGAACCGCTGCGCCGGGTCGTACGGGGTGGCCCAGAGCTGCTTGGCCACGAAGGGCGCCTTCCGTTCCACCACGCTGCCCGGCTTGGCGAACAGCCGCGCGGTGTTCGGCAGGGTGAGCCGGTAGCCGGTCTGGTCGCCGTAGCGGTTGGTCCGGGTGCTGCTCTCGACCAGCCAGTGCGTGGCTTTCGCCGGGTTGGTGTTGCGGGCCGCCTGCGCCTCGGTGGTGATCGGGGTACGCACCATCCGGCAGGCGTTGCCGTACGGGTTGAGTTCCTCGTCCTCCTCGACCTCGGCGTGGATCTCGTAGAGCCGGTTGACCGGGCCGTCCACGCCCATGTCCAGCCGCAGCCCGAAGTAGTGCTGGTGGTTGGGGGCCTGCACGTTCGGCGCGACCAGGCGACCGTAACGCGGGGTCTGGCCGTCGTCGATGCCGGAGACCGACATGACACCGGTCAGCTTGATCTCCAGATCGATCATGCCGTCCTGGTAGAAGGACCAGTAGAAGCCGTAGTCGTAGTTGGCCACGGTGGCGAAGAACGAGATCACCAGCCGTCGGCTGCGCCGCACGTCCGCCTCGCCGGTGCGGGTGTTGACGTGCTTCCAGAGGATCGAGAAGTCCTCCTCGTGCAGGCAGATCGCGTTCTTGATGGTCCGGGCCTGGCCGTGACCGTTGAGCACGGCCGCGTCGAAGTAGCGGATCTCACCCAGGCAGTCGCAGCCCAGCTCCAGCGACGCGGTGAGCGGCCCGGCGCCGTACTCGCCCCAGTCGAAGAAGTTCTTGCGGTACGCGGTCGGGTCGCTGTCCAGGTACGGCACGTACATCTCGCTGACCGCCGCCCGCCGCAGCACCGGCCGCGACTCGTCGCCGTCGTGGTAGGTGACGTCGTGCAGCACCAGGCCCTCGCGGTGGGTGAAGCCGACCCGGAACGACCAGTTCTGCCAGGTGACCACCTGCCCGTCGATGGCGAAGCCCGGCCCCTCCGGCTGAATGATCTCCAGCGGGGCGACCTGCCGGTCCGGCCCCCACGTGCCGGAACGGTAGTTGCCCGTCTCGGTCGCCATCGGCAGCACACCGTGGTCCTCGATCCGGACCACCTCGAGGGTCTCCAGGTCGATGATGGGCACCAGGCCGGCCACCGGGCGCGCGTACCCGTTGTCGTCCTCGCTGACCCGGTGCCAGACGGTGCCCCAGGACAACCGGCGATCACTGAGGTCTTCGGGCTCGAACCCGGTGATCGACTCGGGGTCGACCCAGACCAGCGAGACGTCGGTGATGCCCCGCTTGGCCAGCGCGGCCTGGAACGCGGCGTCGTCCCGGCACGCCTGCGCGACCGTCCGCGCCTCCTCGCTGGAGACACCGGGCCGGCGGGAGTCGACGGGCGTCCACGAGACGAGCGACGCCTGCCGGTCGGTGCCTGAGGTCCAGGCAGCAACCTCCCAGGCGGCGTGCTCGTCGGGATTCATCACCACCAGCCGGACCGGCCGACCCTGCCCCGGCGCCAGGGCCCGGGCCAGTCCCTCCTCGACCGCGATGCCCCAGTAGCGCGGTCGCTTCCCGATCCGCGGATCGGCGCCGACAAGCGCGACGACCTCGGCGATCTCGGCTTCGGTGAGTGGGTCGTTCCAGTTCACTGCGGTGGTCATGGCATCTCCCCGGGGTGGCGTGGACATCACGTGTGGAGCCGGCGTTCGACGCCGATGAAGTCGAGGTCGCGACGCTCGTCGCCGCGACACAGGTCGGCGATGGCCGCGCCGATCGCCGGTCCGAACTTGAAGCCGTGTCCGGAGCAGGCCGCGGCGACCACCACCGCCGGTGCCCAGGGCAACCGGCCGAGCACGAAACGCCGGTCCCGGGTCATCGTGTAGAGGCAGGCGACGGCCTCGACCACGTCCCGCCGCGGGTCCGTCGCGGCGCCGGGAACGTACTCAGCCATCAGCCGGCACAGTTCGCTGACCTCATCGTCGGTCGGTGGCGTGGCCGGGTGATCCGGATTCCAGATCTCGCCGGCGTCGACGCCGGCCTTGAAGCCGTTGCCGGCCGCGTCGGGAATGCCGAAGACCAGCCCCTCGGGCCGGTCCACCGAGAAGGCCCCGAGCGCCGGCGGCTCGGCGATCCGCTGGCCGGCCCGGAGCGTGACGGTGACGATCCGCCACACCTCGAACAGGTCGGCCAGTTCGGGCACGAGCTGGCCGACCCAGGCACCGGTGGCCAACACCAACGACCGGGTGCGGATCCGGCGGGCCGAGGTCTCCACCAGGCAGCCGTCGCCGTCCGTACGCCAACTCAGCAGGCGTTCGGAGAAGGCCAGCTCGGCCCCGGCGGCGCGGGCCCCGGCGCGGGCGACGGCCAGCGCGGTCTCGGCCTCGACGACCCCGGCGGCCGGATCGAACACCGCCCGGTAACCGTCCGGCACGGTGAAGGAGGGCATCAGCTCCCGCATCCGGTCGCGGTCGGCGACGACCTCGCACCCGGGCCCCTGGAGCTGGGACGCGCCACGGTGGGCGTAGAGGCCGCCGGTGCGGTGCAGCAGCGTCTCGCCGCTGGCCTCCTCCCAGCGCCGCCACCCGGCGAAGGCGCGGGCGACCAGGTCGTTCCAGACCGGGTTGGGGTAGGCCCGCCGGATCATCCGGGTACGCCCGTGGGACGACCCTCGGTGGTGGCCCTCGGGGAACCCGTCGATCGCCACCACGCTCGCTCCACGCAGGGCCAGCTCGTAGCTGGCCGCCGAGCCGTGGATGCCGAGCCCGACCACCAGGACGTCGACCTCGGGGTGGCCGGTCATCGGCCGGTTTCCCGAGCGATCTCGGCGACCGCGCCCAGCAGCGCGTCATGGTCGGCGTCGTTGTTGTAGACGTGGACCGAGGCGCGGACGACCGCCGGTACGCCCCGCAGGCCGAGATCCCACTGGCCGTGGCTGGCCGGCACCGACACGGTACGCACGCCGCGTACGGCCAGCCGTCGGGTGACCGTCTCGCTGCTGATCCCGTCGATGGTGAACGTGACGAGGCCCGACCGGCTGGCCGGCGGATCCTGGACGGTGACCCGGTCGATGGCGGCGAGCCCGTGGCGCAACAGGGCACCGGTCGAGGTCAGGTACGCCTCGGTGGCGTCGATGCCCCGGTCGAGCAGTTGATTCAACGCCACCGCCAGGCCGAGCCGGCCGGCTACCGAGGACTCCCAGGTCTCGAAGCGCCGTGCCGTGGGCGACAGGCTCCACTCCCGCGCCCCGGTCCAGATCGCACCGCGCACGTCCGGCGCGACGGGTGCGAGCCGTTCGAGAAAGCTGCCGCGCAGGTAGGCGAGCCCGGTGCCGCGGGGGGCCCGCAGGAACTTGCGTCCGGTCGTCACCAGGGCGTCACAGCCGATCTCGTCGACGTCGACCCGCAGGTGGCCGACGGACTGGGTGGCGTCGAGAAGATAGAGCGCACCGGATTCACGGGTCAGTACGCCGATCTCCCGGACCGGCTCGACCAGCCCCGACGAGGTCGGCACCTGGGCGACGCAGACGATGTCGCGCGGCCCGCCGGTGAGCTGGCGGGCGAGTTCGTCGAGATCGACGCCGCCGTCGGCGGCGCTGGGCAGCACGATGAGTTCGGCGCCGGTCTCGTGGGCCAGGCTGAGCAGATGCAGGGCATGGCTGACGTAGGTCGAGCGGCTCACCAGGATGCGGGAGGTCGCGTCCACCCGCAGCGCGTCGACGATCAGGCGCAGCCCGGTGCTCGCGCTGTCGGAGAGGGCGATCTCCTCGGGCCGGGCGCCGAGCAGGCGTGCCGCCGTGGCGTACAGCTCCTCGACCCGCCCGGCGACCGCCGCGGCGGCCTCGTAGCCGCCCTCGCTCTGCTCGCGCCGCAGGTGGGCGATGACCTCGTCGACCACCGCGACCGTCGGCAACGCGGACCCCGCGGAGTTGAGGTGGTGTGCGTGCCGCACACCGACCGTCTGTGCCCGTTCCAGGGCGACGTCCACGGGTCGGGCGAGGGCATCGAGCCGGCCGACGTCCGTGTGGCCAGCGTTCACCGAGAGGTCCACCGTCGACCGCTCCCCCACTCCGGAGTTTGGATCCAAAAATCTCTAATCTGGATCCCAGTGTACGTCATGATTCGCCACACTCGCCAGGACATGGATGCCCTCTCCCTAAGATTGGATCCGATTTACAGGCTGACGACAGTCGCCTTCGGCTCCAGATAACTGCGCAGCGCCTCGTCACCGAGATCACGACCAACGCCGGACTCCTTGCGACCGCCGAAGGAGAGCGCGGGATCGAACACGTTGTAGGTGTTGACCCAGACCGTCCCCACGGTCAACCGGGCCGCGACCCGGTGCGCCCGGCTCAGATCCGTGGTCCAGATCCCTGCCGACAGCCCGTACGTCGAGTCGTTGGCGATCCGCACCGCCTCCGCCTCGTCCTCGAAGCCCAGCACTCCGACCACCGGCCCGAAGATCTCCTCCCGCGCGATGACCATGTCGTTGTGCACGCCGGTGAAGACGGTGGGCGCGACGTAGAAACCACCGCCGCCCGGCGCCGCACCGCCGACGATCAGCTCGGCACCCTCGGCCCGTCCCTGGGCGATGTAACCGAGGACCCGCTCTCGCTGTTCCGCCGAGACCAGCGGCCCGACCGAGATGCCGCCGGCCAGCCCGTCGCCCATCGGCACCCGGGCGGCAGCCTCCGCCAGCCGGTCGGTGAACTCCGCCAGGATGGTCCGCTCGACCAGCAGCCGGCTGCCAGCCGTACACATCTGCCCGGAATGTCCGAAGGATGCCCGGATCGCGGTGCTGACGGCGGCGTCCAGGTCGGCGTCGGCGAACACGATGTTGGCACTCTTGCCGCCGAGTTCCAGGGTGACCCGCGCGAACCGCCGCGCGGCGGCCGCCCCGACCAGCCGGCCGACCGCCGTACTACCGGTGAAGGAGATCTTGTCGACGCCCGGATGATCGACCAGGGCGGCCCCCACCCGACCATCACCGGTCAGCACGTTGAGCACCCCGGCGGGAACACCGGCGGCACTGATCAGATCGGCCAGCCGGAGCATCGTCAACGGCGTCTGCTCGGCCGGTTTGACCACCACCGAACAACCCGCCGCCAACGCCGGAGCGATCTTGAAGGCCCCGGTCATGATCGGAAAGTTCCACGGCAGGATGAGCGCGGCCACGCCCACCGGCTCCAGGGTGGTGTACACGTGATGGGCACCGGAGTCGATCGGGACCGTCGTACCCAGCAACCGGCTCGGCGCACCGGCGAAGTGCCGGAAGGTACGCGCGGCGGTGGCCACGTCGGCCCGGGAGCGCTCGATCGGCTTGCCGTTGTCGCGGGTCTCCAGCACCGCGAGCTCCTCCAGCTCCGCCTCGATCAGGTCCGCTACCCGGTGCAGGATCCGGGTGCGCTCCAGCGGCGGCAGTCCCACCCAGCGCCGCTCGTCCAGGCTCTGCCGGGCCGCGCGCACGGCCGCGTCGACGTCGCGCGCGGTGGCCTGCACCACCTGGGTGAGCACCTCCTCGGTGGCCGGGTCGATCACCGCGAACAACTCACCGCCCGGCTGCCAGGCACCGTCGATGAACAGCGCCTGGCTGGGGGCGAGGGCGGGCAACTCGGCGCGCGTCATGAGGTCTCCTCGACCGGTGTGGTGGTCAGCGGGTGGGGCGGGCGGTCCAGCAGACGCAGCGGCTCACGGGTCACCATGGCCGCCAACCGGTCGGCAGCCACCCCCCGGCGGATCAACTCCGGCAGCACCCGGGTGGTCAGATGGTCGTATCCCTCGCCGCCGTAGCGACGCAGTTGGGACTTGGTCCAGACCGAGCCACCGAGCACCCATCGGCCGTCGGGGCGGGCGGCGAGGAACGACTCGAAGAAGTCCAACCGCTGCCCGTCGGACGGATTCCGCATCCGCCCGACATGCTGCATCTCGGTGCCGAAGCACATCTCCAGCGTCACGCCGGCGTCGAGCAGGTCGTGCCAGTAGGCGGCGTCGAGGTACTCGTCGGCGTTGGTGAGCAGGATCCGGTCGGCCGGCAGCCCGGCACCCACCAACTCGGCCACCACCTCGACTCCGGTGCGGGCCTCTCCGTCGAGCCGGACACTCACGCTGGCCCCGCTCTGCCCGGCCGCGGCCGCCGCGCCCCGTAGCCGGGCGCGTTCGACGCTCGGGAACCCGGCCGTGGTGCCCATGATCCCGAGCAGCGCCGCCCGGTAGTCGACGCCGGGAATCCGGTCGGTCAACGCGCCGAGCAGGTGTTCGTACACCCCGTCCTCGTCGAGTTCCCGCGCCCAGCCGGGCAGCGTCGACGTCACGTACAGGCCGTACGCCGCCGCGACGTGCACCCCGGCGGCCCGGGAGATCGCCGGCAGGGCCGGATGGTTCGGTCCCAGGCCGACGCTGGTGTCCTCGACGACCAGGTCGATGGCGCCGGCGGCGTGCCGAAGTTCCGTGACGGCCAGCTGTGGATTGTCCAGCCGCAGGTTGTCGGCCAGCGCCAGCGCGTTCCAGCGCAGGAAGCCGAGGTTGTAGACGGTCACCTTCTCGTCGGTGGGAGTCGGCTCGGCACCGGGACGACACAGGGCGGTGGCGTCGCTGAGCAGGTGCTGATGCATGTTGACGCGCCCCACGCCGGCAGCCTGGACCGGACCGAGAACCGTCTCGATCATCGGTGCCGCCTCGGCAGCACCGACGCGGTCACGCGGCAACCTCCAGGGCGTCTCCCGCGTCGCTTCGGTGGATCACATGGACCCGGTCCGGAGCCCCGCACCCGAGGATCACCTCACTGCCGGGCACCAGCGCGCTCGCGTCGGTGTGCGGCGGCAACGAGCAGACCACGCTGCGGCCGGTGGCGGTGACCACCTCCAGCCGGAAGCGACTGCCCTGGAAGCTGAGCAGCCGGACCACGCCCGGCACCCGCCAGTGATCACCGAGCTGGTCGGGGGCGAGCACCACCAGATCCTCCGGCCGGATGACCGCGGTTCCGGTCGCCTGACCGGCCGCGTCGAGCGCAAGCGGGCCGCCACGGTCGGCCGGGAAGAGGTTCGCCTCGCCGAGGAAGCTGGCGACGTACTCGTTGACCGGCCGGCGGTACAGGTTCTCCGGCGAGTCGACCTGGACCAGTGTGCCCTCATGCATGATCGCGACCTGGTCCGACATCGTCATCGCCTCGGCCTGGTCGTGCGTCACGGCCACGGTGGTGATGCCTACCTGCTGCTGGATCCGCTTGATCTCGACCTGCATCCGCTCGCGCAACTGCTTGTCCAGCGCCGCCATCGGCTCGTCGAGCAGCAGGATGCCCGGGTCCGAGGCGAGCGCGCGGGCCAACGCGACCCGCTGCCGTTGGCCGCCGGAAAGCGACGCCGGGGCACGGTTGACCATGCCGGCCAGATCGACCAGCTCCAGCATCTCCTGGACGACCTTGCGCCGCTCGACGCTGGGCCGGCGGGCCGCGCGCAGCGGGAAGGCGACGTTGTCCCCCACACTCATGTGCGGGAACAACGCGTACGACTGGAACACCACACCGACCTTGCGCTTGCGCGGTGGCCGGCGCTCGACGTTCTGCCCGTCGAACAACACGTGCCCCCGGTCGAGCTGTTGCAGTCCGGCGATGACGTTGAGCAGCGTGGTCTTGCCGCTGCCGCTGGCGCCGAGCAGGGTCACGAAGGTGCCGGGCTCGGCATCCAGGCTCACCCCCTTGAGCACCTCGAAGTGGCCGAGGGTGACGTGCACGTCCTGGATCGACAACGCGATGCTCATGCGGTCGCGGCCTTTCGGGAGAGACGCCGGGCGCGTGCCGTCCGGCGGTTGGAGAACAGGCTGTAGCCGCCGAGCAGCAGGACGGCGAGCATCGAGACGAGGGTGGAGGCGGCGGTCAGCTGCGGCGACAGTTCCTCCTGCGACGCGGTGAGCATCTGCAGCGGGAGGGTCTTGACGCCGATCGGGGTGAGGAAGACCGAGAGGACCACCTCGTCGAAGATCACCGCGAAGGCGAAGACCGCACCGGCGAGCATGTGACCGACGATCATCGGCAGGTCGACCCGCCAGACGATCAGCGGCCACGACGCGCCGAGCGTGCTGGCCACCGGGCGGAGCGCCGGGTCGGCCTGGCTCAGCCCGGAGGAGACCATCACGAAGACGTACGGCACGGCGAGCAGCGCCTCGCCGAGCATCAGCAGCGCCAGGTTGTCCTGCAGGAGTTCGGCTTGCACGCTCACCGAGTACAGGCCGACGGCGTACGCCACGGGTGGGATCGCCATCGGCACGATGAACAGGGTGCGGATCCAGCTACGCGCCGCCCGGGAGCGCAGCCGGGTCAGCGCCAGCGCGCCGAGGGTGCCCAGCAGCACCGCGATCACGGTGCCGACCGACGCCACGCGCAGGGACACCTTGAACGCGTCCCGCCATTCCTGGTCGGTGAGCACCCCGGTGTACGACTGCAGCGAGAAGCCCTCGGGCGGGAAGATGATGAACGACGTCTGGGTCCAGCTGGTAGTCACCACCACCAGGAACGGCAGGTAGAACACCAGGCTGGTGAGCAGCGCGATGATCAGGATCGGCATTCGGTACCAGCCGATGCTGCGCCGCAACGGGGAGTCGGTCATGTCAACCCCACCTCTCGCTGACCTTGAACAGCCGGTCGGCGACCAGGTAGATCGCCACCGTGCCGCCGACCAGCAGCAGGCTCATCGCCGCGCCGACGTCGGCGCGGTTGGCCGTGTTGAGTTGGGCGTTGATGATGCCGGACATGGTCATGTTGGACGGGCCGCCGAGCAGCAAGGGCGTGACGTAGAAGCCCAGGCTCATCACGAACACCAGCACACCGCCGCTGATCATGGCCTGCCGGATGGTCGGCAGCACGACCGCACCGAAGGTGAGCAGCGGCCCCGCGCCGAAGACCGTGGCGGCGTTGAGCTGCTCCCGGTCGAAGGAGATGACGGCTGCCAGGATCGGCAACACGGCGAAGGGCAGCATCACGGCGATCATCGCCGGATACATCCCGAGGGTGGTCTGGTAGAGCTCAATCGGCTCGGAGCGCAACCCCAGCTTCTCCAGCATCCAGAAGAGCGCGCCGCTGGGCAGTTCGAGCAGCATCCAGCCGATGGTGCGTACCATGACCGAGGTCCAGAGCGAGATCAGCAGGCCGCCCATCAGCAACGCCTTGACCCACACCGGGCCGACCGCGATCGCGAGCGCGTAGGCGGTGCCGACCAGCACCGTCGCCGCCGTCACCACGGCCGCGAGCAGCAGCGTGCGCCACACCGAGGCGACGAACACCTCCGAGCTGAGGGCTTCGACGAACGCGTTCTCCTCGCCCGAGGTGGCCTGGTGGATCAGTGCGACGACGGGTCCGGCGACGGTGAGCAGGAAGAAGATCAGCGGCGGCCACAACAGCCAGCGCTTCTCGGCAACGCTGCCGTCGGCGAGCCGCCGGGGCCGCCGGGTGGCGGCCGGCGTAGCGACCGCCTCGTTCACCGCCATGGTGTTCTGCTCCGCTCCGCCGGTGCTGTTCCGACGTACGCTGCAACCCGGGGTTGCGGCCGATGAGTCATGCGGTCTTCCTCCCACCGAAGCGCCTCTGATTGGATCCACGATATTGCTTTATGGATCCCGAAGCCTGCCATGCCTGTTGCCGACGTGTAAACACCTGGAGTCGGCCCTATCCGCTCGCCTGATGGACCGTCCGACCGCCGACCACGGTGCGCAGCACCCGCAGGGCGAGCAGGTCGTCGGGGGCCACGGCCAGCGGGTCCCGATCGAACGCGACCCAGTCGGCCAGTCGCCCGGGCGTGAGCCGGCCACGCCCGTCGCCGTCGAAGGCCGCCTCGGCGGCGGTCACCGTGTACGCCGCGAACGCCTCCGCCACCGTGATCGCCTCCTCGGGGGCGAGCGGTTCCGCCCGGCCCCGGACCCGCCGGGTCACCGCCGACCAGATCAGCTCGCGCGGGTCGAACGGGAAGAACGGGCCGTCGGAGCCGAGCACCACCGGGACTCCGGCGTCCAGCCAGGAACGCAGCGGGTTCATCCGTTCGGCCCCGGCCCCGAGTCGGGCGACCAGACCGGCGGCGTTGCGCAGGGGAATCGAGGGCTGCGCGGCCAGCACGACGCCGAGCCGGGCGGCGAGCGCCATCGACTCCGGCTCGACCTCCAGGTAACCGTGGATGATCTGCCACTGCCGCCCGGCGATACGGTGCTTGCGGTCGGCCTCGGCGAAACAGTCGAGCACCGTGGCGATGCCGGCGCCGCCGACCGCGTGCACCCCGACCGACCAGCCGTCGGTGGCACAGAAGTCCAGCAGGCGCTGGAAATCGGCTGTCGGTATCCGCTGCTCGCCGGTTGAGCCGTTGTGCGGCCAGGGTGTGCGGCGCAGGGCCGCGCCCTTCATCGCCTCGCCGTCGAAGTAGACCTTGATCCCGCCGATGCGCAGCCGGTCGTCGCCGAACCCGGTCCGCAGACCGACCCCGCGCAGCCGTTCGATCGCCCGCTCCACCTCCGGGTGCGCAAAGTCCCCCACGTCCGGGTACGGCATGGCGACCACCCGCATGGTCAGCTCGCCTCGGCTCCAGCTCTCCTGGTAGCCGCGCAACTCGTCGTGGGTCGCCGCCGGGTCGATGATCCCGGTGAAGCCGAGCTGGTGCATCAGCGGCTGCACCAGGCGCAGCGCCGCCGTCCGGTCGGCCAGGGTCGGCGGCTGCGGCCCCCAGCCGGCCTCGAAGCCCTTCTCCCGCATGGTCTCGATCACCAGGTCGAGGTCGTGGTGGGCGGCACCGAGATCATGAATGATCTTGAGACCGCCGCGCTGCATGTGCAGGTGGGTGTCGATGAGGCCGGGAGTGACAGTGGCCCCGCCGAGATCCTCGATCGTGGCGTGCGCGGGAGCACCGGCGAGCACCTCGGCCCGGGTTCCCACGGCGAGGATCCGTTCCCCGGCCACCGCCATCGCCTCGGCGAGCGGGCGCGCCGGGTCCATGGTGCGGATCTGCCCGACGATCACGTACGCGGGTGCGGGGCTCACGTCGACCTCCTCGGAGTTCGCCGGTCAGGAGACGTACGCCGCCGCCGGTTGGCGGGGGTCGGCCGCCGCTTCCAGAAAGCCGGTGCCGGCGTTGCGGTAGATCGCCTCGACGGCCGCCGCGTCCCGGGTGAAGGCCGGCCAGGTGCGTACGTCGTGCCCCCGGGTCCGCAGCGCCTCGATGGTGCCGGCCGCGAACCGGTCTTCCAGGAAGAGCCGCGACGGCAGATAGTCGAAGGGGGCGAAGGAGTTGGGGAAGCTCCAGGTGGAGAAGCGCGGGGCGTTCACCGCCTCCTGCAACGGCATCCCGAAGTGGAACGCGTTCAGGAAGACCTGCACCATCGCCTGCACCTGCATGTCGCCACCGGGGCAGCCGAAGGGCATGACCGAGCCGTCGTCCCGCACCACGATCGCCGGGTTCGGGGTGAGTCGCGGCCGCTTGCCCGGTGCGACTCCGGACGGATGCGCCGGGTCGGGCCGCGACTGCATGCCCCGCAACGACGGCACGAATCCGGTCCCCGGGATCACCGGCGAGGTGGAGGCGCCGTCGGAGGGGGTCGCCGAGAAGGCGTTGCCCCAGGCGTCGACCACGCAGACGTACGAGGTGGCCCCCTCCCCCACGATCGGCAACTCGTCGTAGTCCTGGGGTTCGGGCAGCGGCTGCGGGACACCGAAGACGAGATCCGGCAGACCCGGGTGGGCGCGGAGCGGGTCGATGCCCGCCGCCCGGGCCGCCGCGTGTGCGGCCGAGAGGAGCCGGTCGATGTCGACGTCGACGAAGGCGGGGTCGCCGTAGAGGTGCTCGCGGTCGCTGAAGACACCCTTGAGCGCCTCGACCACCAGGTGCACGTACTCCGGTGAGTTGTGTGCCAGGCCGCCCAACCCGTACGCCTCAAGGATCTGCAGGGTCTGCGCCAGGGTCGGGCCCTGGCACCAGGCCCCGCAGGTGAGCACCTCGAAGTCGCGCCAGCGGGTGGCGTGCACCGGCTCGTAGCGGCAGCGGAAGTTGGCCAGGTCCGCCGCGGTCAGGTAGCCGCCGTGCTCCCGGTGGTAGGCCACCATCCGCTCGGCCAACTCGCCTTCGTAGAAGACCGCCCGAGCCGCCTCCAGGCCGGCCACCCGGCCGCCGGTGGTGGCGGCCTCGGCGTCGGCCATGAGCTGGATGCTGCGGGCGAGATCGGTCTGGACGAACCGCTCCCCGACCCGGGGCGGACGGCCGTCGGGCAGGTAGATCGCCTCGTTCGCCGGCCAGTTGCGATAACCGCGCTGGCGGGCGGTGATCCCGTCGACAAGCAGCGGGAACGCCGCGAACCCGTCCCGAGCGAGCCGGATCGCCGCCTCGGCGACCTGGCCGAAGGACATCGTGCCGTAGTCGCGCAGCGCGGTGATCCACGCGTCGGGGGCGGCGGGCACGACAGTCCTCAGCAACCCTCTCGGGATGGTGCCACCGTGTTCGCGCTGGAAGAGGTCAGCGGGTATCCCCGCCGGCCACACCCCGAGGCCGTCGATGCTGACCGTGGTCCCGTCGGCCATCCGGATCATGATCGGGGCGACTCCGGCGAAGTTGACCTCGTCCGCGTGCAGTACGGCCAGCGCCATCCCGGCGCAACAGCCGGCGTCGACGGCATTGCCACCGGCGTCGAGGATCGCCAGCGCCGCCGAGCTGGCGAGATAGTGCCCGGCGGAGACGGCATGCCGGGTGCCGAGCACTGTCGGATTGGGCACGTGCCAGGTCGATACGCTTTCGTGGCCCATCGGGCTCCTCTCCGGGCAGCGACAGGTCGCAGAGCTGGCAGTTCAGCCCGAGGCCAGGGGCCGGGGTGGCCACTCGAACTCGGATAGTGTATCCATGCTACATGACATTGGATCCAATGCGCGAGGGGCAATTGTGACGCCGACCCAGGCCGCCCTGCTGCTCGTCGCCGGCCTCGCCGGCGGTCTCGTCAACGCCGTCGCCGGCGGTGGCTCGCTGATCACCTTCCCCGCACTGCTCGGCATCGGCCTGCCACCGGTGTCGGCGAACGTCAGCAACGCGCTGTCGGTGGCACCCGGCTACGCCGCGAGCGTCCTTGGCAGCCGCGCCGACCTGACCGGTCAGGGTCAACGGGTCCGGCAGGCCATTCCGGCGGCGGTGCTCGGGGCCCTCTGCGGCAGCGCGCTGCTGCTGTCCACGCCGCGCGCGGTCTTCGACGTCGTGGTGCCGTTCCTGGTGCTCGGCGCGACCGCGATGCTGGCGTTCCAGGCTCCGCTGCGCCGCCTGGCCGGCCAGTCCCGGGTCCACTCGCCCCGCCGGGCCCGCGCCACGCTGCAACTGGCCGTCTTCCTGGGTGGCCTGTACGGCGGCTACTTCAACGCCGCGCTCGGTGTGCTGCTCGTCGCCGGGTTGGCACTGGTCCTCGACGAGTCGCTGCGTCGGGTCGGCGCACTGAAGAACGTCCTCTCCGCCACGGTGGGCGTGGTCACGATCCTGATCTACAGCGTCTTCGGCCCGGTCAACTGGGCCGCCACGGCGGTGCTGGTGCCGGCCACCATGATCGGCGGCTACCTCGGCGCGCGACTGGCCAGCCGGCTCTCGTCCCGCCTGCTCCGCGCGGTCATCCTCACCTTCGGCACGGTGGTCGGTCTCGTGCTCCTGGTGCGGGCCTTCTGAGCAGGCCGGTCACTCCCGGGTCTGGACAACGGTGAGGATCTCGAAGACATTTCCGCCGGAGAGGCTCAGCACCCCCATGCTCGCCGAGGTGGCCCGACCCACCCGGTCGCCGAAGACCTCCACGAAGAGGTCCGCAGCGCCGTTGGCCACGAGGTTGACATCGCTGAACTCGGGGGTCACCACGACCAGGCAGAGCGTACGCACGAAGGCGGCCACCTCGTCCAGCGAGCCGACCGCGTAGCGGATCAGCCCGAGCACGTTCACTGCCGCGTAGCGGGCCGCCTGGTAGCCCTGCTCCGGGGTGACGTCCAGACCGACGCGACCCGGAAACACCCGGTTGCCCTGCCGGTCCTCAGGCGTCATGCCGCTGAGTGTCAACGTGTGGCCGGCGCGGTGGAACGGCTTCATCGCGCCGTACCGCTCACCGTAGGGCGGGTCGGCGTAGTCGGGGATCACCAGGCCCAGCTCTGCCACCCGCTGCTCGGGGGTCGTCATGGCCCGCTCCTCTCGGTAGAGTGGATCCACCATAGCTATTATCGGATACAAAATGGGAGAGCTTGTGGCCAGCGCCGAGCAGCGGGTCCGGGAACTCGGCCTGCCGATCCCCGACTACGCGAACCCCCCGTACGGGCAGCGCTACGGCCGGCTCAAGCCGTTCCACCGCATCGGCAACCTGCTCGAACTCAGCGGCCTCACCCCCGAGAACCGGGCCGGCGAACGGCTGCATCCCGGAGTGGTCGGGCGCGACGTCAGCGTGGAAGAGGGCTACCAGGCGGCCCGGCTGACCGCGATCCACACCCTGGGGTTGATCCGCTACGCGCTCGGCTCGCTCGACGACGTGGTGAGCCTGTCCCGGGCGCTCTGCTTCGTGCTCTGCCCGCCCGGCTTCGACCGGCTGCACGAGGTCTCCAACGGCGCGAGCGACCTCTTCCGCGAGGTGTTCGGCGACGAGATAGGCAGCCTGGGCCGCGCCTCGGTCGGCGTGACCGCGCTGTCCCGGAACAACTGCTTCGAGCTCTGGCTCAGCCTGGAGTGCACGCCGGTACCGACGGCGTCATGACGCCACCCCGCGACATCACCCGGACCGTACCCTTCTGGCTCGTCTTCGCCGCGTCGACGCTCGGCGCGATGACCAACTCCGCGAGCACCCCGATCATCCCCGACTACGTCGAACGCGTCCTGGGCGGTGACGCGACGCTCTCCGGACTGATCATCTCGCTCGGCTCGATCGCCTCGACGATCGCGATGCCGGTCGCCGGGATGCTCGGCGACCGACGCGGATACCGGGCGGTGGCGCTGGCCGGTGGCGCGATCGCCGCGCTGGGCATGCTCCTGCTGGCGCTCGCGCCGTCGCTGTGGGGCGCCGGCCCGGCGCGGCTGCTGTTCGGGCTCGGCAACGCCGCCGCGATGACCCTCGTGATGGCCTGGCTGGTCGCGATGGCACCGGCCGCGCAACGGGGCAAGGCGCTGAGCATCTTCGGCCTGAGCGTGTGGCTCGGGCTCGCCGTCGGCCCACAGGTCGGTGTGGCCGTGAACCAGGCGGTCGGGCCCAGCGCGGTGTTCGCCCTGTGCGCCGCCCTCGAACTCGTCACCGCCGCACTCATCGCCGGCCTACCGCGCCGGCCCCGGTCCGAGACAGCGGCGGCCACCCCGCGCAGGAACGTCGCCGCGAGCTGGCGCGCCTTCCGGATGGTCTGGGTACCCGGCGTGGTGGCCGCGGCAGCCTGGTGCGGCGAAGGGCTCATGCTCGGCTTCCTCATCGTCCACCTGACGTCCCGGGGCGTAGCGCCGGGCGGCCTCACCGGCGCGGCGTCGGTCTTCGCGGTCTTCTCCGTCAGCGTGATCGGGGCGCGCATCGCACTTGCCAGCCTGCCCGACCGGATCGGCCCGGTCCGCGCCGCCGCGATCTCCCTGATCGCGCTCGCGGCCGGCCTGACCGGCCTCGGCCTCGCCACCAACTTCTGGGCCGCCGCCGCTGCCCAGGTGCTGATCGGTGTCGGCTTCTCGCCGCTGTACCCGTCCTTGACCATGCTCGCCGCCGGTGGCCTGGACGACGAGAACCGAGCCCTCGGTCTCGGTCTGTTCTCCGGTTTCACCAGCCTCGGCATGGCCGGTGGCGCCCTCGTCGGCGGGCTCGTCATCGCCGCCACCGCCTCACTCTGGGCGTTCGCACTCGTCGCCGCCCTGCAACTGGTGGCGTTGGCCATCATCCTGCTCTTCGCCCGGTACGACGCGCCCCCGTCGATCTAGGGCTTGTCGTCGTCGCTGGAGATCAACTCGCGACGATAGGCCCTAGATCGACGGGGGCGGGGGTGGGTC
>NZ_POTX01000310.1 GCF_003236305.1 Micromonospora endophytica
ATCCCCTCCCCCGGTCCTGCCGCCGGCGGTTACCCCACCCGGGCCGGTTCACCCCTTCCGGAGGAGAGCCGCTTCACCTCTTCCGCCAGCCTGCCGGTAGGGCGACCGCACAGACGGCGGTCCGGCGGCCGGAGTGAGATGATCGCGAAATGGCTGCGGATCGGACGTATCACATCGTGCTGTTCGGGGCGACCGGCTTCACCGGCGGGCTCACCGCGGAATATTTGGCCCGGCACGCCCCGGCCGGGCTGCGCTGGGCGATCGCCGGACGCAACCCGGACAAGCTGGCCGGGGTGCGGGACCGGTTGGCCGCCATCGAGCCCGCCCTGGCCGGACTGCCGCTGCTCACCGCCGACGTCACCGATCCGGCGTCGCTACGCGCCGTGGCGGCGGACGCCCGGGTGGTGGCCAGCACCGTCGGACCGTTCATCCACCACGGGGAGCCGCTGGTGGCGGCCTGCGCCGCCGCCGGCACCGACTACCTCGACATCACCGGTGAACCGGAGTTCGTCGACCTGATGTACGTGCGTCACCACGCCGAGGCGGTGCGCAGCGGTGCCCGGCTGGTGCACGCCTGCGGCTTCGACTCCGTCCCGCACGACCTGGGCGTCTGGTTCACCGTCAAGCAACTCCCCGCCGACGTGCCGATCACCGTCGACGGCTACGTACGCGTGGGCGCCAAGTTCTCCGCCGGCACGTACCACTCGGCGCTCACCGCCTTCTCGCGTACCCGCCAGACGTCCCAAGCCGCCCGCGAACGCCGCGCGGCCGAGCCACGCCCCACCGACCGTCGGGTCCGTATCGGGCCCGGCAAGCTGGGCCGGTCGCGGGACCTGCCGGTCTGGGCGGTGCCGCTGCCCACCATCGACCCGCAGGTGATCCGCCGGTCCGCGGCGGCCCGCCCGGAATACGGGCCGGACTTCCGCTACCGCCACTTCGCGGCAATCAAACGGCTGTCGACAGTGCTGATGGCCGGTGCCGGCCTGGGCGCGGTGACCGGGCTGGTCAAGCTGCCACCGACCCGGCGTTGGCTGTTCGGCCGGCTCGCCTCCGGCCAGGGGCCGAGCGCCGAACAGCGGGCCAAATCCTGGTTCCGCATCCGTTACGTCGGCACCGGCGGCGGCCAGCGGGTACGCACCGAGGTGGCCGGCGGTGACCCCGGCTACGACGAGACCGCCAAGATCCTCGCCGAGTCGGCCCTCTGCCTGGCCCTGGACGACCTGCCCCCCACCTCGGGGCAGCTCACCCCGGTCACCGCGATGGGCGACGCCCTCCTGCACCGCCTCACCACCGCCGGCATCACCTTCCGCCTGCTGGAGTGAAAGGAGGGGCCCCCTATTAACGCCTGGTGTATAGGAAGGGCCCCCTATTAACACCGCACCCCCGCCGGCACCGCACAGCAGCGGCGACAGGCAGCGGCGAGCAGCGGGCAGCGGCGGGCAGCGGGCAGCGGCGGGCGGCGGCCAGCGCGGCGGGTGCTTGACTCTCGACCTGGTTGAGGCGGCAGGATCGCGGGCGTGGAGAGCGACCTGCGCAGCATCGGCGAGCTGGCCCGGGCCAGTGGACTCACGGTGAGCTCCCTGCGGTTCTATGACGCCGCCGGGGTGCTGGTGCCGGCTCGGGTCGACTCGGTTACCGGGTACCGCCGATACACCGATGACCAGGTGGCACCGGCCCGCCTGGTCGCCGGGCTCCGCCGGATCGGCATGCCGGTGCCCGAGATCGCCCAGGCGGTCCACGCCGAGCCAGCCGTCGTACATCGGCTGCTCGACACGCACCTGCGCCGGCTGGAGGACGGGCTCGCCGACGCCCGCCGCGAGGCGTCCCGCATCCGTGAGCTGCTGTCGGACCACCCGGCGTCGGCCGCCAACTGGCTCGTCCTGGCCGGCCGGGACCTGGCCGCCGCCGTCGACGCCGTCCGGTTCGCGGTCGGCACCGACCCCGAGCTGCCGGCGCTGTCCGGCGTACTGCTGGAAGTGGCCGAAGACGGCGTACGGCTGGTTGCCACCGACCGGTACCGGCTCGCGGTGGCCTGGGCGGACGCGGCGGTGCACGGCTCGACGGTGCGGACGCTGTTGCCGGTCGCGGCGGTGGACGAACTGCGCCGGTTGCTGGCCGGGGTGGACGACGACGCCCGGGTGTGGCTCACGGTGGCCGGGACGCAGGTCGTGGCCGACGTCGCCGGGCATCGGCTGCCGATCACCGCGCTACCGCACGATTTTCCGGACTATGCCCCGTTGTTGCCGCCCGGCGGTGCGAGCCGCCGCGTTTCGGTGGACGCCGACTGGCTGGTCGCCGCGTTGCGGGCGGGCGAGCCGACATTCACCCGCGAGTACGCCGGCCGGCAGGTGCCGGTGACCGTGCTCGGCCTGCGCGGCCCGGATGCGGTACGCCTGCTCGCCCCCGGAGACCAACTCGAAGAACCACTCGGAGAACCACTCGGAAAACACCTCGGAGAACCGCTCGGGGCCGACCTCACCGAACTGCACGTCGGCGTCAACGGCGACTACCTGCTCGACGCGCTGGACGCGGCGGGCCGGCCACACTTGGTGCTGGAGCTGGACGGTCCGACCGCCCCGCTGGCGATCCGCCGACCGGACGACGAGATCGCCTTCTCCCTCCTGATGCCGATCCGCCTCTGAAGCATTCCGATCCGCAGCATTCCGATCCGCCGCTGAAGCCCGGGTGAGCCGCGAAGCGGGTCCGGGAGAAGGGGCGATCCGGGCGCAGCGGTAACATCCTCTGGTCCGGCCCGAGCGACGGAGGCGTACGGAACAGCATGCTCGACATGGAGTTGATCCGGAAGGATCGCGACGCGGTGGCGACCGCGCTGGCGAAGCGGCTGGACGCCGCCGAGGTCGACCGGGCGCTGGACGCGATCCAGCAGCTCGACCGGGAGCGCCGCCGGCTGATCAGTGAGATCGACGGGGAGCGCCAGCGCCGCAAGGCCGAGGCTCGGGCGTACGCCCAGGCCAAGCGCTCAGGTGTCGAGCCGCAGGTGACCGACGAGGCCGGCCGCAAGCAGGTCGCCGAGTTGGAGGCGGAGCTCGACGAGGTGCAGTCGCGGCTGCGTACCGTGATGAGCGAGCTGCCCAACCTGCCCGCCGACGACGTGCTGCCCGGCGGCAAGGAGGCCAACCGGGTGGTGAAGACCTTCGGCGAGCCGCCGGCGATCGAGAAGGTCCGGGACCACGTCGAGTTGAGCCGGCTGCTCGGCCTGGTCGACCACGAGCGCGGGGTGAAGCTGGGTGGCTCCGGTTTCTGGATGTACACCGGCGTCGGCGCCCGACTGGAGTGGGCGCTGGTCAACTGGCTGATCGAGCGGAACATCGAGGCCGGGTACGATTTCCTGCTCCCGCCGCATCTGCTGCTGGACACCGCCGGTTTCGCCGCCGGTCAGTTCCCGAAGTTCTACGACGACGTCTACCACCTGGACAAGCAGTCCGCCCCGCGTGGGCAGTTCCTGCTGCCGACGGCGGAGACGGCGATCCTCGGTGCGTACCAGGACGAGATCCTGGACCCGGCGAAGCTGCCACTGAAGGTGTTCGCGTACACCCCCTGCTACCGGCGGGAAGCGGCTGGTTCGCACTCCGACGAGCGCGGCACGGTCCGGGGCCACCAGTTCAACAAGGTGGAGATCTTCCAGTTCACCCTGCCCGAGCAGGCCGACGCGGCGCTGGAGCAGATGGTCACCCACGCGGAGAGCCTGGTCGAGGGGTTGGGCCTGCACTACCAGCGCAGCCTGCTGGCGGCCGGTGACTCCAGCGCGTCGATGCGCAAGACCCTCGACATCGAGGTCTGGATGCCGAGCACCGGCAAGTACAAGGAGGTCTCGTCGGTCTCCTGGGGCGGTGACTACCAGGCCCGCCGGGCGGCGATCCGCTACAAGGAGCCCGGCGGCAAGCAGACCCGTTTCGTACACACCCTCAACGGCTCGGCGCTGGCCACCAGTCGGCTCTTTCCGGCGATCCTGGAGCAGTTCCAGCAGCCCGACGGCTCGGTGCTGGTGCCGGAGGTGCTCCGCGACCGGCTCGGCACCGGCCGCCTCACCCCCCGCTGACCGCCTCACCCCCCGCTGACCGCTTCACCTCCCGCCGGCTGCGCGCCCGCCGGTTCAGCAGCGTGCGCCGATTCGGTGTTAATAGGGGGCCCCTGCTCTACACCAGGCGTTAACAGGGGGACCCTCCTTCGCAGCAAGGCGGCGGTGAGGAGGAGGGTGGCGAGGAGGAGGGCGAGCACGGTGGGGCCGGCGGTGTCGACGACGCCAGCCAGCCAGCGCTGGACACCGGCGGCGGCGGTGATCACCGGGTCGGTGAGGGCCTCGCGGCGGCCGGCGAAGAGTCGCGCCTCGTACCAGCCGTACCAGGCGACGTAGCCGCCGGCGAGCAGCAGCACCAGGCCGCTGAGCCGGGGCACCCAGGTGCCGGCGCCGCGCAGCCGGGCCACCACTTCGCCGCGCACCAGCGCCACGCCGAGCGCGGCCACCGCCACCACCAGACCCATGCCCAGGGCGTACGCGCCGAACAGCGCCATCCCGCGCAGCGTCGAGCCGGCCTGGAGGCTGGTCACCACGGTGGCCAGGAAGGGCGCGATGGCGCAGCCCAGCGAGGCGACCGCGTACGCCATGCCGAAGAGCACCATCGACGGCAGCGTGCGGGTCAGTCGCGGCGCCCGGGCCAGCAGCCGTGGGGTGGGCAGCCGGCGGCCGGCGAGCAGCCAGCAGCCGAGCGCCACCAGCAGCAGTCCCAGTCCGACGGTGAACCAGGGCAGCCGGGGCCGCAGCCAGCCGGCGAGCGGGGCCAGGGCCAGCCCGAAGGCGCCGAACACGACGACGTACCCGAGGGTGAGCGCGCCCGCCGCGGTGAGCGCCCGCCGGATCGCGCCCCGGGTGTCGGTGGCCCCGGCGACAAGCAGCGACAGGTACGCGGGCAGCATCGCGAAGCCGCACGGGTTGACCGCGCCGAGCATGCCTGCGGTCAACGCGAGCAGCAGCGGCGCCTCCATCAGCCGCCCCCTGGGCGCGCCGACGAGCAGTGGCCGGCGAGGTGTGCGGCGGGCATCAGGCGGCCAGGGCGGTGACCCGGCGGGTGAGGTCCTCCCCGTCCAGCCAGCCCTGGTGGACCACAGTGCCGTCCCGGTCGATGATCACGAAGGTGCTCTGCTCGACGACCTCGAAGCGCCGCCAGAGCGTCCCCTCCCGGTCGTCGAGCTGCGGCACCGGCTCCAGCTCGAACTCGGTGACGAAGTCGGTCATCGCCTTGTGTTCGCCGAGGCCGGCGATGCCGATGATCGGCACGGTGTCCCGGAAGCCGGGCGCGATCTCGGCCACGGTCCACGCCTGGCTGGCGCAGGCGGCGCACCAGGGCGCCCAGAACCAGAGCACCACCGGGCGGCCGGCCAGGCCGGCGGCGTCGAACGCCGCACCGTCGAGGGTCTTGCCGGTGAACCGCAGCGTCTTCGGCACCGGCCCGGGGGTGGCCGGACCGGTCGAGGGCGAGGGGTCACCGACGGCCGGGGTGGTGGGTGCCGGGCCGGCCGGCGGGGCGGCCTCGGCATCCGGGTCGGCACCGCAGCCCGCGACGGCCAGCACCCCGGCGAGCAGCGCGGCGAGCAGCGACGGTGACCGTCGGCGTCGTCGCCTACCGGTGGACCGTCC
>NZ_POTX01000311.1 GCF_003236305.1 Micromonospora endophytica
GGGTGTTGGGGGTGGGGCGGATGTGGACCTCGGAGTCGAGCTGGATGTCGAGGGCTTGGAACTCGTTGCGGGTGAGGGTTGCGGTGACCGGTTGGCCTGACGTGGTGGTGACCTCGACGCGGATCTCGAAGCCGATCCGGGTCACCCTGCTGACCCGACCGGCCACGCCACCATTGTCCGAGGTGGACAGTTGCAGGTCGTGCGGACGCACCAACTGGTCGCCGAGTTGGGTGGTCGGGCCGAGGAAGCGCATCACGAACTCGTTGCGCGGGCTGTCGTACAGCTCGTCGGGCGAGCCGATCTGCTCCACCCGCCCCTCGTTGATCACCACGATCTCGTCGGCGACCTCCAGGGCCTCCTCCTGGTCGTGGGTGACGAAGACGGTGGTCACGTGCACCTCGTCGTGCAGTCGACGCAGCCAGTCCCGCAGTTCCTTGCGGACCTTGGCGTCCAGGGCGCCGAACGGCTCGTCGAGCAGCAGCACGGTCGGCTCGACGGCCAGCGCCCGGGCCAGCGCCATCCGTTGACGCTGGCCACCGGAGAGCTGCGCCGGCAGCCGATCGGCGAACTGCCCGAGGTGCACCAGCGCGAGCAGTTCGTCGACCCGACGCCGGATCTCGTCCTTGGGCCGCTTGCGGATCTCCAGGCCGAAGGCCACGTTGCGGCGTACGGTCAGGTGTTTGAAGGCCGCGTAGTGCTGGAACACGAAACCGACGTTGCGTTTCTGCGGCGGCAGCCCGGTGGCGTCGACTCCCTCGATCTGCACGGTGCCGGTGTCTGCGCGTTCCAGGCCGGCGATGATCCGCAGCAGGGTGGACTTGCCGCCGCCGGAGGGGCCGAGCAGCGCCGTGAGTCGGCCGGACGGAATGTTCACCGACACGTCGTCCAGCGCGACGAAGTCGCCGAAACGCTTGCCGACGTTGACAATCTCGATGCTCAACGGTCTTCCTTCGGCCGGAGGGCGGACACGACGATGATGCAGGCGACGGCGACGAGGGCGAGCAGGAACGCCGTGGCGTACGCCCCGCCCTTGTCGAAGTTGAGGTACTTCTCCTCGACCACCAGGGTGGCGGTGCGGGTCTCCCCGAGCACGTTGCCGGAGACCACCTTCACCGCGCCGAACTCGCCGAGCGACCGGGCCAGGCTGAGCACGACGCCGTAGATGACGCCCCACTTGATCGCCGGCAGGGTGATCCGGCGGAACGTCTGCACCGCGTTGGCGCCGAGGCTGCGGGCGGCCTGTTCCTGCTCGTCACCCACCTCTTCCAGGACCGGCACGACCTCCCGGATGACAAGTGGCAACGCGACGAAGACGGTGGCCATGACCATGCCCGGCGTGGCGAAGATGATCTGCAGGCCGGCGGATTCCACTGTCGGGCCGAACCAGCCGTCCCGGCCGCCGTAGACCAGGATCAGGGCGAGACCGACCACGATCGGGGAGACCGACAGCGGCATGTCGAGCAGGGCGTTGAGGGTCCGCTTGCCGGGGAAGTCGTAGCGGACCAGCAGGATCGAGATGCCGACCCCGAACACCGTGTTGATCACCACGGCGGTCACCGCGACGACAACCGTCAGCCGCAGCGCGTGGGTCACGTCGGGGTCGGTGAGGATGTCGTTGAGGTTGACGAACCCGTCCGCGAACGCGTTGCGTCCCACCAGGTACAGCGGCCAGGCCACCAGGAAGAACAGGTACGCCGCCACCACCGTACGCCTGACGTAGCGGCCGGTTCGGCTACCCACCGGGGTACGGGCGGCAAGCGAGCGGTCAGCCACGACGCCTCACCCTTCGTTGAATGACGTCGAGCACGACGATGACGACCAACGAGACGGTCAGCAGCACCATCGCCACCGCCGCCGCGCTTTCGACGTTGTCGTTCTCGATGCTGCTGAGGATGCGTACCGACGACACCTCGGTACGCATCGGCAGGTTGCCGGAGAGCAGGACCAGCGAGCCGTACTCACCGACCGCCCGGGCGAAGGAGAGCGCGGCGCCGGAGGCGATGGCGGGGGCGAGGCTCGGCAGGATGATCCGGCGGAAGGTGGTGTACCGGTTGGCGCCCAGCGACGCCGCCGCCTCCTCGACCTCCGGGTCGAGTTCGGCGAGCACCGGCTGCACGGTACGCACGATGAACGGCAACGTGACGAAGAGGAAGGCCAGGAAGACCGCGATCCGGGTGTTGGCGATGTTGACGCCCAACGGGCTGCCCGGCCCGTACAGCGACAGCAGCACCAGGCCGGCGACGATCGTCGGCAGCGCGAACGGGACGTCGATGAGGACCTCCAGCGCGCGCTTGCCGAAGAACCGGTCCCGCACCAGCACCCAGGCGATCAGGGTGCCCATCACGATGTTGACCAGCGTGACGAGCAACGCGGTGCCCACGGTGAGCCGGAGGGTGGCGGCGGTCTGCTCGTTGGTCACCGTTCGCCAGAATCCGCTCCAGCCGCCCTCGACGGCGGTCACTGCCACGGCGGCGAGCGGGATCAGCACCAGCAGGCTGAACCAGGTCATCGCCACGCCCAGCCCCAGCCCGGAGACCCGGGTCAGCGGCAGGCCGCCCCGGGCCGACCGGCGGTTGCCCGCCGGCCGGTCCGGGGCCAGTGTCGCCGAGGTCACTTCGCCTTCCCGGAGGCCGCGATGACCTTGGTGATGATGCCCTCGTTCTCGTCGAAGAACTTCTTGGACAGCGCCGACCAGCTCTCGAAGTCCTTGTCAACGGTCAGGAGTTGCTTCGGGGCGGGGAACGGGTTGTTCGGGTCGTTCGCGCCCTCGATGCCGTTGGTGTCGACGCCGTCGATGATCGGCCGGAAGCCGGTGAGCGCGAACTGCCGCTGGCCGTCGGGGCCGAGCACGAAGTCCAGCCACTCCTTCGCCTTCGGGTCGGCGTCCTTGAGGATCGCACCCGGGTTCTGGATCAGGATGGTGGTGTCGGGCAGCACCCAGTCCAGCTTCTCGCCGTTCTGTCGGGCCAGGATCGTCTCGTTCTCGTACGCCAGCAGCACGTCGCCGGTGCCGCCGAGGAAGGTGGTGGTGGCGTCGCGACCGCTGTTGGGCAACGACACCACGTTGGCGAAGAGCTTGGTGAGGTACTCCTCGGCCTGCGCGTCGGTGCCACCGTTGGCGGAGATGTGACCCCAGGCCGCGAGGGCGTTCCAGCGGGCGGCGCCCGACGAGGCCGGGTTCGGGGTGACGATGCCGATGCCCGGCTTGATCAGGTCGTCCCAGCCCTGGATGTTCTTGGGGTTGCCCTCGCGCACCGCGAGCACCACCACCGAGGAGGAGACGATGCCCTTGTTCGGGCCGTCGTCCCAGTTCTCGTCGACCTGGCCGGACTCGACCAGCCGGGTCACGTCACTGGTCACCGAGAAGTGCACGTAGTCGGCCTTCAGGCCGGAGACCACCGCCCGGCTCTGGTCACCGGAGGCGCCGTAGGAGGTCTTGAACCTGACGCCCTTACCGGCCTCGGTCTTGTTCCATTCCGCGGCGATGGCCTTGTTCGCCGCCTCGGGCACGGCGAAACCGACGATGTTCAGCGTGGTGGAGTCGCTGGCCGAGGTGCCGCTGCCACCGCAACCCGTCAGGGCCAGGCCGGTGACCATGGCGAGAGCGATGGCCGTTCTGATCCGGTGCCTCATCGCAGTCGTGTCCTCCTCCAGTGCACGCAGGCACTATATAAATCCGACCAATTAAATAGGGAATATGCCCGTTTTGAGTTGCCGGGGGTTGGCGCATTGGGGGTGCGGTCACGGACCGGGCCTCGCTGCCCGGCTGGCAACACCTCGACCGCGGTGATCAGCTGTCGCGCGCGGCACGGGCCGGCGCGCCAGCCGTGATCAACCACGCCGACCGCGCACCGAATATCCCACTAACTCGACAGGTTTTCAAGCCTTGGCTACGCCGGACCGCGGACACCGGGCCGTCAGGCCACGCGGGGTGGCCGATCAGCCGCGTCGCGCGCCGACCGATCGGCGGGTGCGAGCAGGTCGGCGAGGCTGGCGTGGTCGACCACCCCCTCGATCGCCTGGTGCACCGACCGCCACACCGCACCCAAACCGACGGCCACCCCGTGATAGGTCGCCACCTCGGCCGGCGCGCCACGCACCGTGGTCAACGCACCGCCGGTGGCCCGCAGCACGTCACCGATCGTGATCGCCCCGGGATCGCGGGTCAGCGCGTAACCGCCGTCCGCGCCACGCAGGCTGAGCAACAACCCGGCCCGCCGCAGGTCCAGCAGAATGCCCTGCAAGAAGGAGTACGGGATGTCCTGGCTGGCCGCCAACGTGGCCGCCTTCACCACGTCCGGATGATGCTGCGCCACCGCCAGCATGGCCCGCACCGCATAGTCCGATCGCGCCGACACGTACACGACTACGCCCCCCATGCCCTACATACTCCATCAAACATATAGGGATACTGGTCAGGGTTGTGCGGCACGTCAAGGCCCGGACGGACCGCTGCCGGTCCGGATGCCTACCCGGCGCGCATCGCGCGGACGGCCTCGACGGCGTACAGACAGGCCGCGCGGTGGCCGGAGTCGACCTCGGCGAGTGCCGGGTCGGTGTCGGCGCAGTCGGGCCGGGCCTGCGGGCAGCGGGTGCGGAACCGGCATCCGTCGGGCGGGTTGACCGGGCTGGGGATGTCGCCGCTGAGAATGATCCGGCGGCGCTCCCGCTCGACCTGCGGGTCAGCCACCGGGATCGCCGACAGCAGGGCGGCAGTGTACGGGTGGGCCGGGTCCCGCCAGATCTGCGCCGGGGTGCCGCTCTCCACGATCCGGCCCAGATACATCACCGCCATCCGGTCGCTCATGTGCTCGACCGCGGCCAGGTCGTGGGCGATGAACAGGTACGTCAGCCCCAGGGCCCGTTGCAGGCCACGCAGCAGGTTCATGATCTGCGCCTGCACACTGAGGTCGAGCGAGGCGATCGGTTCGTCGAGGACGATCAGATCCGGCTCACCGGCCAACGCACGGGCGATACCCACCCGCTGCCGTTGGCCGCCGGAGAGTTCGTGCGGATGCCGGTCGGCGAGGTCACGGCGTAACCCGACCATGTCGAGCAGTTCCTCGACGCGCCTGCGGCGGGCGGCGCCGCCGTCGGTGAGTCTGTGCACGATCAGCGGTTCGGTGATGCTCGCCCCGACGGTGAGCCGCGGGTCGAGGGATGCCTGCGGATCCTGGAAGACCATGGCCACCCGGCGGCGCAGCGTCCGCAGCCGCCGACGCGACCAGCGGGTCACGTCCTCCCCCGCCACCCGGACGCTGCCCGAGGTGGGGTCGACCAGCCGCAGCAGCGCCAGGCCGGTGGTGGACTTACCGCTGCCGGACTCGCCGACCAGACCCAGGGTCTCCCCCCGGTGCACCCGCAGCGACACCCCGTCCACGGCCCGCACCACACCGGCCGGCGTCGGGAACCACACGGCCAGCTCGTCCAGTTCGGCCACCACCTCGGCCGGCTGCCGCTGCTTCGGCACGCCGCCGCGCGCCGTGCCGTCCGATCGCACCACGGTCTCGGTATCCCGCTCGCGCTCACTCATGCCGACGCTCCGCTCCGCTCGCCCCGCTCGACCC
>NZ_POTX01000312.1 GCF_003236305.1 Micromonospora endophytica
GGGGTGGGGTGGGTGTGATGTCGGCGAGGACGAGCCAGCCGCCCGGGCGTAGGCGGGCGATCATCTGCTCGATGACGTCTGCGGGGTCGCGCAGGGTGCCGTGGGGCCAGCGGGCGACGATGTGGTCGTACCGGTCGGGCTGGCCGGGCAGGAGGTCCCGGTTCGGGTCGCGCTGCTGGACGTCGATGACGGCGGTGCCGGTGAGGTGGCTGGTGTCGGCGTCGACGGCGGTGACGGCCCCGTAGCGGCCGACGAGCTCGGCGAGGCGGGCGGTGATCTCGCCGGCGCCGACCTCCAACAGCCGCTGGTTGGTTCCGATGTCAAGTCGGTCCAGGACGGGGTGGGTGCACGGGTTGAGCAGCCGGAGCATCGGCCCGGAATGGGCCGGCAGCGTTGTTGTCATGGCGTTCCTCCGGTTGTCGGCGTTGGGTGATGCCGGCGGCATCAAATGGCTAGATGAGGCCGTTTCGCAGGGCGTAGGCGACGGCGTGGGCGCGGTTACGCAGGTGGTAGCGGCTGGTGATGTCGTGGAGGATGCCCTTGATGGTGCGTGGGGCGTAGGAGAGCGCTTCGGCGATCTCGTTGTTGGTGCGACCGTCGGCGGCCAGGCGCAACACCTCAACCTCGCGGGGGTTGAGGCCGACGAATACCTGGCCGCACGGGCCGAGGATGTCGCGTTGCAGTGCGCCGACGTGCGTGAGGAGCCGGCCGAGCACGTCGGGCGGGAGGCTGCCGTGACCGGCCGCAGCGGCTCGGATGGCGGTGATGAGCCGGTCAGGAGTGGCGTCGGGTCGGCGGAGGACCCCGGCGACACCATGCTCGACAGCGGCGACGAGCGCGGCGTCATCGAGGTGACCGGCGACGAGCACGATGCGCCGCTGGTGAGCACGCAAACGGCGGAGGGTCCCTAGCGTCTGCTCGTCGACGCCGTCACTGGTCACGACCGCCACATCCGCAGCGTCGCTGTCGCTGTCGCTGTCGGTGAACAGCAGCACCTCGGGACGAGGCCGCAGTTGGCCGATCACGCCGGCACGCAGGATGGGGTCGCTGCCATACACGCTGACCCGTATCCGAGGTGGGGACACGGTGACGCCCCGTACCTCCAGACCTCGGGCCATGGCGTCAACGTCGGCGTGACTGGCGCTGCGGCCATCGCGAACCTGCGAAAGAACATGGATGTCCGCCATCGTCATGACGCGCTCCTCCCGGGTCGGCGGCACGTAGCGCCGCTTGTCGGACCGACGCGACGGTGCTCGTCGGGAAAGCGGGGGGTTGTCATGACGGTTCCCTTGCGAGGTCAAGGAGGTGACGGTGCCAGCGCAGCTCGACGGTGTCGGGGTGGCGCACGAGGATCTGGTCGATGAGGCGGGTGAGGTGGTGGCGTAGGTCGGTGCGGGTGGATTGGTGCCACCGTTGGTGGGTGATGAGGGGGCGTTCGGGGGCGGTGCGCCGATCGTGGGCGGCGGCGCAGCCGACGACGAGGGCCTCCAGATACCCGGCCTCGTAGAGGGTGAGGCAGAAACAGACGTAGAAGCGGCGACGTGTGTTGGTGGGGTAGGGCTGGAGGAGTTGCCAGCAGGTGGTGCAGCGGGCCAGGTCGGTGAGCAGCCACAGGCTGGTGTCGTCGCCGGTCACGGCATCACCAGCCTGTGGTGGGTGGTGGGTGGGGTGGTTGGCGACGATGTCCGGGTCAGCGTCGCCAACCACCCGCCGCCACCCGCAGCGGGGTGTGCGGTGCGGGCGGCGGTGTCCACCGGGCGCGGCCGGGACGTCGCGCCGGGCGGACGGTGGCGAGGCACGGGGGTGACCTCGCCGGGCCGGTGATGATCGCGGGTCGCGGTCATGACGGCGTCGGTGTGGTAGTCGGGACGGTGAGCAGGTCGTGCAGGTCGGAGGGGTACTCGCGGATGTCGGCCAAGGCGACCTGGCGGATGATGCGGGCCCGATCCAAGACGGCGATGTCGTGCGCGACCTGGCAGGCCAGGGCGAGGTTCTGCTCGGCGAGCAGGATCGCGGTGCCGGCGGCGGCGAGGCCGGTGATGATCGCCGCGAGCTGCCCGACAACGGCCGGGGCAAGTCCCTCGGACGGCTCATCGAGCAGCAACGCATCAGGAGCGGCAATCAACGCACGAGCCAGAGCGAGCATCTGCTGCTCGCCCCCGGAGAGCTGGTGGGGCCGGTGATGGCGCCGCTCGGCCAGGGCGGGGAACAGGTCGAAGACCTGCCGGACATCGACGGCCCTGGTGCGGGTGGGGTGCGGTCGGGGCAGCGCGAGATGCTCGTCGACGGTGAGTCCGGCGAACAGGCGACGGCCTTGAGGGACCAGGGCGAGGCCGGCGCGGGCGCGACGGCGGGTGTCGCATCCGGTGAGGGCCTGCTCGTGCAGGCGGATATCGGCGCCAGGTTCGGCGGGGTGCAGGCCGGCGATGGTGTGGATCAGGGTGGTTTTGCCGGCGCCGTTGCGGCCGACGACCGCGGTCACCCGCCCGGCCGGCACGTCGAGGGTGATGTCGGTGAGCACCGGCGCGCCGGTGTAGCCGGCGCTCAGGTTGCGCACACGCAGGATCGGCGTCCCGGCCGCAGCCGCCGTGGTGGTGGTCGGGCTGCCGGGTGCGGGGCTGGTGGGGGCGTCGGTGCCGAGGTAGACGCGGCGCACGTCGGGGTGCTCGCGAATGTCGGTGGGGGTGCCGGTGGCGATGTGCTGGCCGTGGTGCAGCACGGTGACGGTGTCGGCGACGGCGGCGACGAAGTCGAGGTTGTGATCGACCAACAACACGCTGATGTCACCTGGCAGGGTACGGATCAGTTCGGTGAGGCGGGTGATCTCGCCGGTGGCGAGGCCGGCGGAGGGTTCGTCGAGCAGGAGCAGGCGGGGCTGGGCGGCGAGCGCGACGGCGATTTCCAGGCGGCGTTGGTCGCCGTAGGCGAGTTGGCCGGCGGGCCGGTCGGCGTGCGCGGTGAGGCCGACCTGGGCCAGTGCCTCGTACGCGGCGGCCACCACCGGCGCAGCGGCGCGCAGGGCGGTGAGGCGTTGTCCGGGAACGGCCAGCAGCACGTTCTGCACGGCGGTGAGCGGGCGGGCCAGCGCCGGGTGTTGCCAGGTGCGGGCGATCCCGGCCCGGGCCCGGCGGTGCGCCGGCCAGCGTCCGATGTCGTGTCCGGCGTAGTGGATACGGCCGGAGGTGGGGTGCAGGGTGCCGGCGATGAGGTGCAGCAGCGTGGACTTGCCGGCGCCGTTGGGGCCGATGACCGCGTGCCGGCCCCCGGGATACAGGTCGAGGCTGACCTCATCGACAGCCCGGCGCGCGCCGTAGGAGCGGCTGACGGCCTCCAGGCGTAGTAGCGCGCTGGTCATGTCCGCCTCCTCGGGAATCGGATGGTGAGGCCGGCGAGGCGGTGCCGGGGCAGGTAGGCCAGCAGGAGGAAGGCCAGTCCGAGCAGGGTGGGTCCGTGGCCGCCGAGCAGGCCGCCGACCCAGTCCCGGGCTACGACCAGGAGGATCGCTCCGGTGCAGGCGCCGGTCATGCTGCCGGATCCGATGAGCGCGGCGGCGAGGGCGAGGGCGGAGACGCCCATGGCCGCGTCGGCGGGCGAGACGTACCGGGTGACCGCGATCAACAGGGCACCGGCCGCACCCGCGATGCCACCGGCGATGACGTAGGCGGCCAGGAGCAGGCGGCCGGTGTGGTGTCCGTCGGCACGCATGCGGGGTTCGTGGGCGGCGATACCACGTAGCAGCAGGGCGAAGCGGGTCCGAACGAGGACCGCGACACCGACGCCGATCAGCAACGCGCCGGCGAGCACGTACAAGTAGACCCAGCCGGGTCGGACCATCGCCGGCAGACCGGGCAGCGCCACGACTGGCGTGACGTGCACGCCTTCGCTACCGCCCGGGGCCCACGCGTTGGCGGCGGCGTGCAGCAACTCGCCGAGGCCGAAGGTGACCATGAGGAAGGTGGTGCCCCGGGTCCGCACCGCCAGGAGACCGGTCACGGCGGCGGCGACCGCCCCACCAGCGGTGGCCGCGAGCAGCTGGATCGGGCCGAGGTTGGTCAGCGTGGCGATCGTGGCGGCGGTGTAGGCGCCGACGGCAAGGTAGGCGGCCTGGCCCAACGGCGGCAGCCCGGCCAGCCCGACGAGGAGTTGTGCGCTCATGGCGAGCACGGCCATGACCAGTCCGGTGGCGGCAAGGGCGATCACGTACCCGTTGACCAGCCACGGCAACGCCACCGCCGCTGCCGCTGCCGCTGCCGCTGCCAGAGCAACGGCTCCCGCGGTAGGCGGCAACCACGCCGGGAGGAGGCCGGGTCGGCTGGTCGGCGGGCGCGTGGCGATCGCGCCAGGGCCAGGGCTCGGGCTGGGGCTGGGGCTGAGGGTGGTGGTCATACGGGCCGTCCCGGGAGTGCGGTGCGCTGCCGGAGGGTGAGCGCGGCGAGCATGGCGGCGGCGGCGGTCAGCCACATGGTGGGATAGCCGGCGGCCGCGGCCAACGGGCCTAGGGTCAGTGGGCCGAGGCAGCCACCGGCGTACACCCCGGTCTGGGTGATCGAGGTGGCGGCGGCCGGTGCCTGCGGATGCAGCCGGACCACCGCGAAGTTCATCAGCCCCGGCCACGACCAGCCCAGACCGAAGCCGAGCAGCACGCCGGCCACAAGTGGCACGGGTCCGGCCCAGGCGAGCAGGCCCAGTCCCACAGCGCCGACGACGAGCATGCCGGCGATCACCGACAGTTGCCCGTCGGCGCGCCGGTCGGCCAACCAGCCGGCACCGATGCGGGCGGCGACGCAGACCGCGCTGCCGAGGGTCAGGGTCAGCCCGGCGAGGGCCGGCCCGAGACCCCTGTCGACCGAGGCGTCCACCAGGAAGGTGCCGAGCGCGTTCGCCGCCCCCGCAGCCAGCGTCGCGGCCACCCCGGCCAGGATCAGGCCCGGTGTCGTGGACCCGGCCCGGCCCGCCGGTCGCCGGCGAGGTGGCGGGCTCTGCGCCGGCACGGCGGGCAGGGTGGTCAATGCGGCGCCGGCAGCCGCCACGAACGCCCACCGCCAGCCGACAGTGAGCGCGAGGGCGGGCACCGCCGCGCCGGCCAGCAGGGTGGAGAGCGGGATCGCCGCCTGCTTGACGCCGAACGAGAGGCCCTGCCGGCGCGCTGGCACCTGGCGGGCCAGCAGCGCGTTGCTGGACAACTGGCCGAGTGCGTTGGCGCTGCCGGCCACGGCCAGCAGGCCGACAAGCACCGGGTAGGACCGGGCCAGCGTCGCCACGGCGAGTAGGCAGGCGGCCGAGACCAGGATGCCGCTGCGGGCCACCACGGCACCGCCCCACCGCTCGACAAGGGCCCCGGAGGGGACCGAGGCGAGGGCGCCGACGCCGAAGTAGACCGCCACGACCAGCCCGAGCCCGGCGGGGGAGAAGCCCAACTCGTCGCGCATCTGCACGGCCAGGCCTCCCACCAGGAAGACCGGGAGTACGCAGGCGACGGTGACGGCGACGGCCACCGCACTGGCCCGGACCGGGTGAGTGCCGGGTTCGTGACTGCGGGGCGGGGCGGGG
>NZ_POTX01000313.1 GCF_003236305.1 Micromonospora endophytica
ATGCCACCCCCGCCCCGGGGTAACCACCGCCGTGGACACCACCCGCATCGCCGACCACGGCTTCCTCGCCGACGGCCGCACCGCCGCCCTGGTCGACCGCGCCGGCTCCATCAACTGGTGGTGCCCACTGCGCTTCGACGGCCCCTCCGTCTTCGCCCGCCTCCTCGACGAACACGCCGGCCACTGGGCAATCCAACCCGAGGAACCCTTCACCACCGCGCGGTCCTACCTCGACGACACCCTCGTGCTGCGGACCGTCTTCACCACCGCCCACGGCAGCGTCGCCCTCACCGACGCCCTCGCCCTGCAACCCGGCGCCCGCGGCCACGACATCGGCCTGCACTCACCCCACGTACTGGCCCGCGTCGTCGAAGGACTCACCGGAGAAGTCCCGATCCGCCTCGACTACCGCCCCCGGTTCGAATACGGACAGGTCACCGCCTACCTCACCGAACACGACGGCACCATCGACGCCAACGCCGGCGCCTGCCGACTCAACCTGCGCGGCGACGTCCCACTGACCCGCGCCCAGGGCAACGCCACCGCCAGCTTCACCGTGCGAGCCGGCGAAACCCACCGGTTCACCCTCGGACACGCACCCACCTACGACGCCGACCCACCCACCCTGCCCGACGCCGACCAGGCCATCGCCGACACCGTCGCCGGCTGGCGCTCCTGGGCCGAACTGCACCGCAACCAGTACCGCGGCCTCTTCGCCGACCAGGTCCGCCGCAGCGCCATCGTCCTCCAGGGCATGACCTACCAACCCAGCGGCGCCATCGTCGCCGCCGCCACCACCTCCCTACCCGAGGAGCCCGGCGGCAACCGCAACTACGACTACCGCTACGTCTGGGTACGCGACTTCAGCCTCACCCTCCAAGCCCTCTGGCGCGCCGCCTGCCCCGACGAGGCGACCCGACAGTTCACCTGGGTCGCCCACGCCACCGGACGCATCAGCGACAAACCCGTACCCATCATGTACGGCGTACAGGGGGAGCGGGACCTCACCGAACACCACCTCGACCACCTCCGCGGATACGCCGACAGCCGCCCCGTCACCATCGGCAACGACGCCTGGAAACAACGCCAGAACGACGTACTCGGCGAGGTCCTCGACGCGGCCTGGCTGATGCGCCACTACCTCGACCCGATGGCCCCCGACGTCCGGCAACTGCTGCGCGACCTCGCCGACCAGGCGGCACTGACCTGGCGTCGGCCGGACGCCGGCATGTGGGAGTCCCGCGACGCCGAACGCCACTACGTCTCCTCCAAGGTCCAGTGCTGGACCGCACTGGACCGGGCGGTCCGCTTCGGCACCCGACTCGGCGACCGGACCGACCTGACCCGCTGGGCCACCGCCCGCGACGAGATCCGCCAGGCCGTGCTCAGGCAGGGCTGGAACGACCACCTCGGCGCCTTCACCGGAGCCTTCGGCTCCGCCGAACTCGACGCCTCCGTGCTGCTCATGCCGCTGGTCGGCTTCCTGCCCGCCGACCACCCCCAGATGCGCTCCACGATGAGCGTCGTCGAACGCGAACTTTCCCACCACGGGCTGCTGCGCCGCTGGGACGGCGACCCGGCAGGCTTCGTCATCTGCTCCTTCTGGCTGGTCACCTGCCTGGCACTGGCCGGCGAGGTGGACCGCGCCGAACAACTGTTCCGGCAACTCGCCACCCGGGTCAACGACCTCGGTCTTTTCGCCGAGCAGATCGACCCGGTCACCGGGGAACAACTCGGCAACTTCCCGCAGGCCTTCTCCCACATCGGACTGATCAACGCCGCCGGTCGACTCACCGAGGCCGTCGAGCAACGTACCGCCGCGGGCCGACCGCGACACCCCGTGCCGGCCGGTACGGGCCGTACGGAAGGAGCAGCCAGTTGACCGGACGCCTCGCAGGAAAGACCGCCCTGATCACCGGCTCCGACTCGGGGATCGGGCAGGCCACCGCGATCGAGTTCGGCCGCGAAGGAGCCGACGTCGTGGTGCACTACCTGCACGACCACGCCGGCGCCGAGTACACCGCAGCCATGGTGGAGCAGGCCGGCCGCCAGGCCGTGGTGGTGCAGGGCGACATCAGCGTCGAACACCAGGTCGAAGCGATGTTCGACGAGGCCCTGGCCGCCTTCGGCACCCTGGACATCCTGATGAACAACGCCGGCGTGGACGCCTCCGGCATCCAGGTGGCCGACCTGGACACCGAGACCTTCGACCGGGCCATCCGGATCAACGTCTACGGCGCCTTCTTCTGCTCCCGGCGGTTCGTGCGGCACCGCCGGGAGCAGGGGGGATACGGAAAGATCATCAATACCACGTCGATCCACCAGGAGGTTGCCCGTGCCGGTGGCGCCGACTACGACACCAGCAAGGGCGCCCTGCTGGAGTTCGCCAAGAGCCTCGCCCTGGAGGTCGCCCCGATGCACATGAACGTCAACAACATCGGACCGGGGATGGTGCTCACACCCTTCAACCAACGCGCGATCGACGACCCCGAGTATCTCGCCGAGCAGGTGCAGAGCATCCCATTCAAGCGCGCCGCGCAGCCGGCGGAGATCGCCAAGGTGGCGGTCTTCCTGGCCAGCGACGACGCCGACTACGTGACGGGTTCGACGTACTTCATCGACGGTGGCCTGATGCAGAACCAGGGCCAGGGCGCCTGAACGACAACCGGGCGACCCGGGGCCCGGTCCGGGGAGGGGCGGGGCCCATCGCGAGCAGGAAAGAAGCTCAGGACTGCCGGCCCTGCGTGCTCGTCAGGAAGGCCAGGGAACTTCGTAGTACGTGCTCCCCGAGGAGATGGTGACGAGAGACTCGCGCCTTTCCAGCAGGTCGCTCAGTAGCTCAGGCCCGGCGGCGACAGCAGTAACCCGTCCCGCCAGGGCGGTGACGACATGGACCGCCGTTGCGTTCAGCCGCGTCGATCAGGTGCGGGAACGACCGCCGCTCAGGCGGTACGGCCTGATTCGATAATCTACATTATGTAAAGTAGTGGGGCTCGGGCACCGAAACCCCGTCCCCGAGGGCTCGGTACGCCACCCCGAGGACCAGGGTGGACTCAGTGCAACGTCCGGCGCTTGACGGCGTCGACGAACGCCGCCCAGCCGCGTGTGGTCACCACGAGGCGCGGGCCGCGCCGGTCCTTGGAGTCGCGTACGCCCACGGCGTGTGGTGTCATCGCGACCTCGACGCACTCGGCGTTGCCGTTCAGACTGCGGGTGCTCCGGCGCCAGGTCGCGTTATCGAGCACGTCACGGGCCATGCCGCCCCCTCACCTCTCGACGTCGAACCGTTCGCGGTTGACCCTAGCGCTGCTCGACGACCGCCCTTCCCCGCTCCCCTCGCGTTGCCAGCCAACCCGAGAAACATGCATAATATGCCTTATGCATGACAAATCGGATAATAGGGTTGTCGCGCTGATCGAGGAGTTCCTGACCGCACGGGCCACTCGCAAGCCCTCCCCCCACACCCAGGCGGCGTACCGGCGGGACCTGCTCGCGGTGGCGGCGCTCGCGGCGGAGCTGGCCACCCCTCCCCTCCCCTTGGCCGATCTTCGGATCGGCGCCCTCTTCCCCGGGCTGCTGCGGTCGGCGTTCGCGCGGTTCGCCGCCGACCGGGCCGCCGCCTCGGTCGGGCGGGCCTGGTCCACCTGGAACGGCTTCTTCTCGTTCCTGGTGGCCGAGCAGGTGGTGACGGGCAATCCGATGCCGGCGGTGGGTCGGCCCCGCGCTCCACTCCCCCAGCCCAAGCCGCTGCGGGGTGAGGACACCCCGGAGCTGTTGCTGGCCTCGGCCGCGCGTGGCGAGGGTCGACAGCGTGATCCGTGGCCGGAGCGGGACGTGGCGGTGCTGGCCCTGGCGCTCTGCGCGGGGTTGCGGTTGTCGGAGCTGCTGGCGCTACGGGTCGGCTCGCTCGGCGGTCGGCCAGGTGAACGGCGGTTGGAGGTGTCGGGCAAGGGTGGGCGGCCTCGGGTGATGCCGGTGGAGTCGGATGTGGACGCGGTGATCGGGGACTATCTGGACTCCCGGGTGCGGCGGTTCGGTTCGCGTACGGTGCGGCCGGATTCGGCGTTGCTGGTGGATCGGCAGGGTGTGCCGCTGCGTCGGGGTGGTCTGCAGTATCTGGTGGAGTCCTGTTACCGGCGGGCCGGCATCGGTGACCGGGTGCCGCGTGGGGCGCGGTTGCACGCGTTGCGGCACACGTTCGCGACGCGGTTGGCGGAGGACGGTGCGGGCGCGGCGGAGATCATGCGGTTGTTGGGGCACGCGTCGTTGGCGTCGTCGCAGACCTACATCGAGGTGACGGCAGCGCAGCAGCGGGAGGCGGTGCGGGCCAATCGGACGAATCGGTCGGTGGTGCGGGTGGCCGCGGGGTCAGGCGGGTCCGGCGTCGAGGATGGCCGGTAGGACGGCGGCGAGCGCGGCGGTGGGGTCGAAGGTCGGGTCGGGGTTGGCGAGTTGGTAGTTGAGCAGGCCGTCGATGAGGGCGAGCAGGAGTGCCAGGGCGGTGGCCGGGTGGCGGGCGCCGAGGGCGGCGAGCAGGGGTGTGGCCCAGGTGGCGAGTTGTTGTCGGCCGTGGGTGATGTGGTGGCGCAGGGCGGGTTGGTGGGCGGCCTCGGCGAAGATGGCGAGTCGGGCGAGGGTGAGGGTGCGGCCGGTGGTGGCGAGTTGGTGGACGAGGGTGCCGAGGGTGGTGGTGAAGGTGTCGGGGTCGATGGGGTCGAGGTGGGTGGCGAGGTGGTTCCAGCCGGTGGTTTCGGCTTCGAGGATGCGGGTGAGGACGCCGGTGAGGAGGGCTTCGCGGGTGCGGTAGCGGTTGGAGGTGGAGCCGGTGGGTAGTCCGGCGGCCTCGTCGACGGCGCGGTGGGTGAGGTGGCGGGGGCCGCGGGTGCCGAGGACGGTGATGGCGGCGTCGAGGAGTTGGCGTTGGCGGGCGTCCACGGGGTGGAGACTACAGGAGTAGTGCTGTCGACTACATCTGTAGTACGGTCGGGTCATGCAAGGTTCAGCGGCCGTCGTCGGAGGCGGGATCGGTGGGTTGGCGGTGGCCAACGGGCTGCTGCGGGCCGGCTGGACGGTGACGGTGTTCGAGCGGGCCACGGGGCTGCCCGGGACCGGCACCGGTCTGGGGATCTGGCCGTCGGCGTTACGGGCGCTGGACCGCCTCGGGGTCGGCCCGGCTGCGCGGCAACGGGGGCGCGCGCAGCCGGACGGGGCGATGCGCCGGCCGGACGGTTCGCTGATCGCCACGTTGGACGTGGCGCGCATCCGTCGGCGGCACGGTGAGGGGGTGCTGTTGCTGTCGCGGCCGGCGTTGCTGGGGTTGCTGGCGGAGGCGTTGCCGCCGGGCACGGTGCGCTTCGGGACCGCGGTGGCGGATCCGGCGGCGTTGGCCGACGCGTACGACGTGGTGATCGGCGCCGATGGCATCGGCAGCGTGACGCGGGCCGTGATGTTCGGTGACCGTTACCCGTTGCGGTACTCGGGCATGACGGCGTGGCGGGGCACGGTGCAGTGGGATGTGCCGGCCGGTGGTGAGACGTGGGG
>NZ_POTX01000314.1 GCF_003236305.1 Micromonospora endophytica
CCCCCGTCCCGCCCGCCGTTGATCGTTTAGGAGTCGTCACATGCGTAGTGCCCTCCGGCCCCTCACCCGGCGTGGTCTGCTCACCGGCACCCTCGGCTCGGCCACGCTGCTCGCCACGGGTGGCGCGCTCGCCGGCTGCGGCACCCCCGGCGCCCAACAGACCGAGGCCGGCTGCGTCAGCGACGACCTGTCCGGTACGGAGAAGAAACTGGCTTTCTCCAACTGGCCGCAATACATGGACGTCGACGAGGACGACGAGTCGAAGCGCCCCTCGCTCGACAGTTTCGTCAAAGACAGCGGCATCGAGGTGACGTACACCGAAGATGTCAACGACAACAACGAGTTCTTCGGCAAGGTGCAGAACCAGCTCGCCGCCTGCCAGAGCACCGGGCGTGACGTCATCGTGCTCACCGACTGGATGGCGGCCCGGATGATCCGGCTCGGCTGGATCCAGCGACTCGACCAGGCGAACCTGCCGAACGTCGAGGCCAACCTGCTGCCGTCACTGCGTAACCGGCCCTTCGACGTGGACAACCACCTCGCCGTGCCGTGGCAGTCCGGGCTGGCCGGGCTCGCGTACAACGGTCGGGTCGCCAAGGAGATCCGCACCGTCGACGAACTGCTGACCCGCCCCGACCTCAAGGGCAAGGTCACCGCGCTGACCGAGATGCGCGACACCATGGGGATGCTGTTGATGGCCAACGGGCACAGCCCGGCAGACTTCACCAGCGCGCAGTTCGACGACGCGCTCAACAAGCTCAAGCAGGCCGTCGACTCCGGGCAGATCCGCCGGTTCACCGGCAACGACTACGCGCCCGACCTCGCCAAAGGCGACATCGCGGCCTGTATCGGCTGGTCCGGTGACATCATCCAGCTCGGCTTCGACGACGATCAGATCAAGTTCGTGGTGCCGGACTCCGGCGTGATGCTCTGGTCGGACAACATGTTGGTGCCGAACAAAGCGACCCACAAGGCCAACGCCGAAGCGCTCATCAACCACTACTACGACCCGGCCGTCGCCGCCCAACTCGCCGCGTACGTCAACTACATCTGCCCGGTGCAGGGTGCGCAGCAGGAGATGGAGAAGATCGACCCGGAGCTGGCGGCCAACCCGCTGATCTTCCCGGACGAGGCCATCCTCGCCAAGGCGCGGGTCTTCATGGCGCTGACCGAGGAGCAGGAGCGCGAGTACGAAACCAAGTTCCAGCAGGTTATCGGAGCGTGACGATGGCGCGGGACACCCCGGCCGGCGACCTGAGGCTGGCCCACCTCACCAAGACGTTCGGTGCCTTCACCGCCGTCGACGACCTGAGCCTGACCATCGCCCAGGGTTCGTTCTTCGCGCTGCTCGGCGCCTCCGGCTGCGGCAAGACCACCACCCTCCGGATGATCGCCGGCCTGGAGCAGCCGACAAGCGGTCAGGTGCTGCTCGGCGACCGGGACATCGCCCGGCTGCGCCCGTACAAACGGCCGGTCAACACGGTGTTCCAGAGCTACGCGCTCTTCCCGCACCTGGACATCTTCGAGAACGTGGCCTTCGGGTTGCGTCGCCGCGGCATCCGCAAGGTGGACGAGGAGGTCCGCCGAATGCTGTCGCTGGTGCAGCTCGACGGCTACGAGCGACGCCGCCCGGCCCAGCTCTCCGGCGGCCAGCAGCAGCGCGTCGCGCTGGCCCGTGCCCTGATCAACCACCCGCAGCTGCTGCTGCTCGACGAACCGCTCGGCGCGCTGGACCTCAAGCTGCGACGCCAGATGCAGATCGAGCTGAAGCGCATCCAGAGCGAGGTCGGCATCACCTTCCTGCACGTCACCCATGACCAGGAAGAGGCCATGTGGATGGCGGACACGGTGGCGGTCATGAACGCCGGCCGGATCGAGCAGCTCGGTGCCCCCACCGACATCTACGAGTACCCGGCCACCCCGTTCGTGGCCAACTTCCTCGGCCAGTCCAACCTGATCGAGGCCGAAGTGACCGGGCAGGACGGGGACGACCTGCTGCTCACCGGACACGGCAGCCGGTTCGCCACCCCCCGGGACCGGGCCCGCGCCCACGCCGGAGGAGTGTGGCTCGGCGTACGGCCGGAGAAGCTGCACCTGGTGACGGAGGTCGGCGCGGTGCCGGCCGGACGCAACGCGGTGAGCGGCGTACTCACCGACATCTGCTACGCCGGGGTGAGCACCGAGTTCCTGCTCCGCACCAGCTGGGGACAGGAGCTGTCGGTGTTCACCGCGAACAGCGACCCGGACGCCGGGCTGGTGCCGGGCACACAGGTCACCGCCCACTGGCATCCTCGGCACTCCTTCGTCCTGCCGCGCGGTGGGGAGAACGAGACGCCGTCGGGCGACCGCGAACCGGAGCGCATCGAGGCGGCGACATGAGCGCCCTGGCGCACCTCGGGTCGGCACACTCCGCACCCGGTGCGCCAGGTGGGCCCGCCACCGCCCGCCGACGGCACCGGTTCCTGCCGTACCTGCTGTTGCTGCCCGGCGCGGCCTGGCTGCTGCTCTTCTTCGCCCTGCCGCTGCTGCAACTCGCCGCCGCCAGCCTCTACGACCCGAACGGATCGCTCTCCACCGGGTACGCGCTGACCTGGGCCTTCGGTAACTATCCGGCGGCGTTGCAGGCGTACTGGCCGCAGTTCGGCAGGTCGTTCCTCTACGCCGGGCTCGCGCTGGTGCTGGCGCTGCTGATGGGCTACCCGCTGGCGTACGCGATCGCATGCAAGGCCGGCCGGTGGAAGAACCTGCTGCTGGTCTGCGTGGTGGCACCCATGTTCACCAGTTTCCTGGTGCGCACCCTGGCCTGGAAGACGATCCTGTCGGACAACGGCTGGCTGGTCGGGCTGCTGCGTGACGTGCACCTGCTCGGCCCGGACGGCCGGCTGCTGGCCACCCCGATCGCGGTGGTGCTCGGCCTGACGTACAACTTCCTGCCCTTCCTGGTGCTGCCGCTGTACGCGAGCCTGGAGCGGCTCGACCAGCGGCTGCTGGAGGCAGCCAGTGACCTGTACGCGAGCGCGTGGCAGACGTTCCGGCGGGTCACCCTGCCGCTGTCGATGCCCGGCCTGATCGCCGGCACCCTGCTCTTCTTCATCCCGGCGACCGGCGACTACATCAACGCCGAACTGCTGGGCACCCCGAAGGAATACATGATCGGCAACGTCATCGACTCGGCGTTCCTGGTCCGGCTGGACTACCCGCAGGGCGCGGCACTGTCGTTCCTGCTGATGTCGGCGATCCTCGCGGTGGTCTTCGTCTACCTGCGCCGCGCCGGTACGGAGGAAGTCCTATGAGCCGTATCTCCCGCTGGTTCGCCCAGCACTGGGTGATGGGGGTGGCGCTGCTGGTGCTCGGCTATCTCTTCCTGCCGATCGCCGTGGTCGCCGCGCTGTCGTTCAACCGGCCCTCGAACCGGCTCTCCTACGACTTCAACGAGTTCACCCTCGACAACTGGCGCAACCCCTGCGCCACCTCCGACATGTGCGACGCGGTGCTGCGCAGCGCGCAGATCGGCTTCATCGCCACGGTGGCCGCCACCGCGCTCGGCACCCTGATGGCGTTCGCGCTGGCCCGGCACCGCTTCCGGGGCCGCTCCGGGCTCAACGTGCTGATCTTCCTGCCGATGGCGACGCCGGAACTGGTGCTGGGCACCTCGCTGCTCGCCCTCTTCGTCGCCGGTGGGGTGCCGCTGGGCTTCTGGACCATCGTCATCGCGCACGTGATGTTCTGCGTGTCGTTCGTGGTGGTGACGGTCAAGGCACGGCTCTCCGGGATGGATCTGCGGCTGGAGGAGGCCGCGATGGACCTGTACGCCAGCGAGTGGCAGACGTTCCGGCGGATCACCCTGCCGCTGGTGCTGCCCGGTATCGTCGCCGCCGCCCTGCTGGCGTTCTCGCTCAGCTTCGACGACTTCATCATCACCAACTTCAACTCCGGCACCACAGTCACCTTCCCGATGTACGTCTGGGGTGCCGCCCAGCGGGGCATCCCGCCGCAGGTGAACGTGATCGGCACGGCCATGTTCGCGATCGCGCTGCTGCTGGTGCTGGCCACCACCCTGCGCGGTAGGCGGGCCCGCCGGGCGGCACTCGCCGCACCCGTGGTCGTCGGTCAGACAGGCGGCCGGTCATGACCGGTGGCCGGGCCGGCTCCGGGCCAGCCCGTCGCGACCTGGCCCGTGCCGACGCGCGGCAGGGCCGGCGCAACCTTTGGCTGCGTACCCTCGATCGCTTCGGAGTGGGGTTCGACTCATGATGCGTGTCCTGCTCGTCGGCGCCGGTGGCGTCGGTTCCGCCGCCGTCGCCATCGCGGCCCGGCGTACCTTCTTCGAGACCATGGTGGTCGCCGACTACGACGCGGCGCGCGCGGCGCGGGCGGTTGCCGGCCGGGACGCACGGTTCGTCGCCGTCCGGGTCGACGCCTCCTCGGCGGAGGCGGTGACCGCGCTCTGCCGCGAACACCGGATCACCCACGTGCTCAACGCGGTCGACCCACGGTTCGTCATGCCGATCTTCGAAGGGGCGTACGCGGCCGGCGCCGACTACCTGGACATGGCGATGTCGCTGTCCCGGCGGCACCCGTCGCGGCCGTACGCCGAGACCGGCGTGAAGCTCGGCGACGAGCAGTTCGCGGTGGCCGGGCAGTGGGAGGCCGCCGGCCGGCTGGCCCTCTGTGGCATCGGCGTCGAGCCGGGTCTGTCGGACATCTTCGCCCGGTACGCCGCCGACGAACTGTTCCGCGAGATCGACGAGATCGGGGTACGCGACGGCGCGAACCTGACCGTGGACGGCTACGACTTCGCCCCGTCGTTCTCCATCTGGACCACCATCGAGGAGTGCCTGAACCCGCCGGTGATCTGGGAGGCCGGGCGGGGCTGGTTCACCACCGAGCCGTTCAGCGAGCCGGAGGTGTTCGACTTTCCGGAAGGCATCGGGCCGGTCGAGTGCGTCAACGTGGAACACGAGGAGGTGTTGCTGATCCCGCGCTGGGTGTCGGCGAAGCGGGTCACCTTCAAGTACGGCCTCGGCGCGGAGTTCATCGAGGTGCTCCGGACGCTGCACAAGCTCGGCCTGGACTCGACCACACCGGTGCGGGTCGGCGACGTGTCGGTGTCCCCGCGCGACGTGGTAGCCGCCTGCCTGCCCGACCCGGCCACCCTCGGCGACCGGATGCGCGGCAAGACCTGCGCCGGCACGCTGGTGACCGGGGTGGGGACCGACGGTCGCCCGCGCAAGGTCTACCTCTACCACGTGGTCGACAACGAGTGGTCGATGCGCGAGTACGGCCACCAGGCGGTGGTCTGGCAGACCGCGGTGAACCCGGTCGTGGCCCTGGAACTGCTCGCCACCGGCGCCTGGTCAGCCACCGGCGTTCTCGGCCCCGAAGCCCTTCCCCCCAC
>NZ_POTX01000315.1 GCF_003236305.1 Micromonospora endophytica
CCGGCTGCACGGCGAACTCGGACACATCCCACCCGCCGAACACGAGGCCCTACACGCGATGACCCACCCGGTCCCCGCACCCCTGAAAACCAGCTAACCAACTGTCCATCAAACCCGGGGCTTGACAGTTCGCCTGCCGGGCCCACTCCACCGCATGCAACACCAACTCGTACGCGACGTGCTGCTCGTCGAGCAGGGTGAACTGGGGCCGTTCCTTGAGTTCCTGTGCCGCGTACCGCAACAGATGCCGGCTTGGCCGAACGGTGCTGGTGAGGAAACGGTCGGCGGCAGCAGCACCAGACTTCGGCGCAAATCGGGACCGAAGGTACTCAAGCCACTGCCCGCGACGCTGCTTGGTGAAGAGCCGGCTCTGCTCGGTGCCTGGGCGGTCGAGCAGATCGGCGACGTCCCGGTCGACAGCGTTGTGCAAGTATGCGGCCCCATGCAGCGGATACCGCTGGCGACCCAGGATTCCAAGGAAATCGGTGAGGTACTGGCAGTAGTCCTCCACCTGCACACCGGGGTGCAGTCGCGCGCCGCGCGCGTGCTCTACGGCAACCAAGGTTTCGGATTCCTCGTAAGCGGTCGCGTAGGACCACTGTTTCAGCTCAACGACCAGATAGGAATCGTCTCCGCTGCGCGGATCGACCCCGGCGAGCACCGCGTCGATCCGCCGGCTAGTCAACGGCAGCTGGTATTCGACAAGCACCTCTACCTGACCGAGGCCGGCGTCGGCGAGATCCTGGGCCAGCACCGGCAAGCTATTCGTCCATGACCGCCGCTCAGCCGGGCTCACGCCTTGGCGCACTGCCCACAAGTGCTCGGCGACCCGGTCTGCGAGTGTGCCGTCAGCGGCGAGACGCAGCAGGCTAGCGGCGGACGTACGAAACGCCGACATCGGCACATGCCCCCAGGCAGCACGAAGTGATCGTGCGGATGGGGGGCATGTCCGTGCACCGGAAGCCCGTCGGACCGCTTGGCTCTGAGCACCTTATCGAGTCGGATCAAGGCCGCAACGACGAGCTAGCCGCTGTCGGCCGTCAGGGCCTTGGCTGCCGATCCATATGACTGCTCAACCGGATAGCGGCGGGCGGCGTCAGACAACTTTTCCGTGGCGGCTGCCACGAGGTCGATTCCCAGCACATCGCTCAGCCGGACCAGGTAGATCATGACGTCGCCGATTTCGGCTCGCACCCGAGCGGCGTGCTCCGGATCGGTCATCACCCTGACGGACTCCTCAGGGGTGAGCCATTGCAACTCCGCCAGCAGTTCGCCGACCTCTCCGGCGAGCGCCATCGACAGGTTCTTCGGGGTATGGAATCGCTGCCAGTCCCGCTCGTCGGCGAACCGACGCAACCGGTGCACGAGGTCAGCCAACCCAGAGTCGTTCGGTTCGTGCTGCACACGGCCAAACCTACCTGCGCAAGCCAGCCGGCAGCCCACACAGCGGACCAGTTCGCGCCCGCTTCTTCTGATCTCACCTGCTGATCTTGGTACGAAACCGCACCCAGCGGACTCCTACCAAGAGACACCACCGACCCAGGAAGGGAGCACGGATGGAGTCGCATCTGATCGTCACCGGTCAGCACCGGACCGCCGGCGGGGCTGGCTGGGTCGGCCCCGGCCTCGCCACCGACTGAGGGGAGCGCATCGTGCCCACCAAGCACCAGCTGCGGCCGTGCGGCGGAGACACCGTCGCGGACCGCGCCGTGACGCGCCGGTACGTGCAGCAGCGGTTGGCCGGGTTGCCGGCGCGGCCGGAGGAGGCCGACGCCCGACTGCGTGGCCTGTTGGAGATCTACGAGGAGTTGAACGCCACCGGCCATCCGGAGCCGCTGACACTGCTGGCCGGGGTGCTGGGGATCCCGGTCGAGATCCTGATCGGACACCTGCGCGCGGCGCGCCGCCGGTGAACGGGCCACCATCGGGCGGGTGGGCGGCGAGCGGTGCGACCCATCGACCTGTGCGCCGGTCCCACCAGCGCTGACGTGGCTTTCGTTCTGTTGATGGAAAGTTTTGACCGAGTCAGCCGGAAGCCATAGACACATCGACATCGCTTTTGTTAGCTTCACCCGAGATGTTACGTCGAGGTGAACAAGGCAGCCCACCTCCACCCGTCCTACCCATCCCGCTCGGTCCTTGAGCCCGCGTCGCACGACGACGGGCGGGCCCCTGCTGTCCCGAGCCTCGTCAACACGGAAGGAAACCTCCGGACCGGACGTCCCCGATCTGCCCCCGATCACGTCCCCAGCAGAAGGAGAGGCAGTTGCAGAGACGACTCGCGCTCGCCGTGGCGGGCCTGACGACCATCGCGCTCGTCGCCCCACCCGCCACCTCGATGGCCGCGCCCACCAGCCCGACGGCCACCGCAGGCACGACCAGCCCTCCCGCAGAGACCAACTTCCAGAAGGTCACCCTCAACGACCGCCCGGGCGAGCCGATGGACCTCGCCGTGCTGCCCGACCGCCGGGTGCTGCACGTGACCCGCGCGGGCGATGTCTGGCTGCACGACCCGGACACCGGCCGCAACACCATCGCCGCCACCCTGGACGTGTACCAGCACGACGAGGAGGGGCTCCAGAACGTCGCGATCGACCCCGACTTCGGCAAGCGCGGCAACAACTGGGTCTACCTGTACTACTCGCCGCCGATGAACACCCCGGTCGACGATCCGGCCACTCCGGACGTCAACGAGGGTGACGCGCCGGGCTGGGGCGACGAGGAGGACTTCGCGCCCTTCCGGGGAGTGCTCCGGCTGTCCCGGTTCCGTCTGATCTCCGACAAGCTGGACCTGGCCACCGAGCAGCAGATCATCGACGTGCCTGTCGACCGGGGCATCTGCTGCCACGTCGGCGGGGACATCGTCTTCGACGCCAAGGGCAACCTGTACCTGTCCACAGGTGACGACACCAACCCGTTCGAGTCCGGCGGCTACGCGCCGATCGACGAGCGGGACGGTCGCCACCCGGCGTACGACGCGCAGCGCAGCTCGGCCAACACCAACGACCTGCGCGGCAAGATCCTGCGGATCAAGGTGGGCGCCAAGGGCGGGTACACCATTCCCAGCGGGAACCTGTTCAAGAAGGGGACGCCGCAGACCCGCCCGGAGATCTACCTGATGGGCCTGCGTAACCCGTTCCGGATCGAGTTGAACCGGGCCACCGACGAGCTGTACGTCGGCGACTACTCCCCCGACGCCGGCCAGCCCGATCCGCGGCGCGGCCCGGCCGGGCACGGCAAGTGGCTCGTCGCCGGCAAGGCCGGCAACCACGGCTGGCCTTACTGCATCACCCTGGACCAGCCGTACCTCGACTACGACTTCGCCACCAACACGTCGGGTGAGCCGTTCAACTGCACGGCGCCGGTGAACGAGTCGCCGAACAACACCGGGCTGCGCAAGCTCCCGCCGGTGCAGCAGCCGGAGGTGTGGTACAGCTACGGGCTCTCCCCGCAGTTCCCGGAGCTGGGCACGGGCGGCATCGGGCCGATGGCCGGTCCGGCGTACGACTTCGACCGGGCGACCACCCGGGGCCGCAACCCGTCCGGCTGGCCCGCGTACTACGACGGCAAGCCGCTGTTCTACGAGTGGACGCGGGACTACGTGAAGGCGTTCGAGCTGGACCGGCGCGGTCGGCTCAGCGACATCGAGTCGGTGCTCCCCTCGGTCGTCTTCGACAACCCGATGGACCTGGAGTTCGGTCCGGACGGCGCGCTCTACCTGCTCGAATACGGTGACGGCTACTTCAGCGAGAACCCGGACGCCCAACTGTCCCGGATCGACCACATCGGTTGGGACGGCAACCACAGCCCGATCCCGCAGGTGGCGGCCACGGTGACCAACGGACTCGCGCCGCTGACCGTCGAGTTCTCCAGCGATGGCACCACCGACCCGGACGGTGACCGGCTCCGGTACGAGTGGTACCTCGACGACGACAACCGGGTCGACTCGCGGGCGGCGAACCCGACCTACACGTACCGCGAGAACGGCAGCTACGAGGCGACGCTGAAGGTGACCGACCCGCGTGGTCGCTCGGCCTCCGCGTCGGTGCGGGTCGTGGTCGGCAACGCCGCGCCGGTGGTCGAGCTGGTCGCGCCGGTGCCGGGTCAGCCGTTCAACTTCGGCGACACCGTCCGGTACGAGGTGCGGGTCACCGACGACCAGCCGGTGGACTGCGCCCGGGTCAGCGTGACCTACGTCCTCGGTCACGACGACCACGGGCACCCGCAGACCACCGCCAACGGCTGCACCGGCTCGATCCTCACCACCGTGCCGTCCGGTCACGACCCGGCGACCGACAACCTGTCCGCCGTCTTCGTCGCCAACTACACCGACCCCGGTGGCGAGGGCCTGCCCGCGCTGAGCGGGACGGACGAGGTCGTCATCGTGCCGGGCACCCAGAACCAGTAGAGGAGTCACCATGTGTTACGGCTACGACGGGATGGCCGCGTTGCGGCGATCCATGATCGACAGACGGGGTCTGCTGCGCGGTTCGCTGGCGGCGGCGGCAGGTGTCGGGCTTGCCGCGTCGGGGGTCGGCGCGGGCGCCGCGTCGGGGGTCGGCGCGGGCGCCGCGTCGGCCGGCGGCCCCGGGCACCACGGCCGGCGGCGGGTGCCACCGGGGCTGGTCAGCATCCAGCTCTGGACGGTCCGCGACGCGCTCAACGGCGAGCCTGGGTACGATGCCACGCTGCGGCATCTCGCCCGGATCGGCTACCCCCGGGTGGAGTTGGCGCTGGGCTACTTCGGGCGCAGCGCCGCCCAGCTGCGCCGCTTCCTGGACAGCATCCGGATCAAGGCCACCTCCAGCCATGACGGAATCAGCGAGACCCCCGCCGCCCTGCGTCAGAAGATCACGAACGCGGTCACGCTGGGTCAGAAGTTCATGGTGGTGCCGTATCTGTACTCCGAGAATGCCGACGACTGGAAGCGCTGGGCGGAGCAGATGAACGTCGAGGCCGCCGCGGCGGCCCGAGCCGGCCTGCGGTACGGCTACCACAACCACGCCCACGAGTTCACCATCGACCTCGGTAACGGGCGGCGGCCCTGGGACGTACTCACCGAGGAGCTCGACCCCCGGCTCGTCCACCTGGAGATCGACATCTACTGGGCGGTCACCGGCGGCATCCAGTCCGGTGACGGCGCGGCCGACCCCGAGGGCTTCACCCTCGACGTCATCCGGTCCGCGCCGCAGCGGACCCTCCAGTACCACGTCAAGGACCGGCACGCCGCCGACGGCGACATGGCCGACCTGGGCACCGGGATGATCGACTTTGCCCGGATCTTCCGCAGGCACTCGGTCCTGGAGTACATAGTGGAGAACGACACCCCCGACGTAACCCCCCAGCACACCGCCAAAGTCGGCCACCGCTACCTGGACAAACTGCGCTAC
>NZ_POTX01000316.1 GCF_003236305.1 Micromonospora endophytica
GCCCCGGGGAGGGGATGGCGCCCGTTGGATGGTTCGTGGGAGTGGGGTCAGCGGCGGTCGGCGTCGCTCGCGGTGTCTTCCTGGTAGCTGGCACCACCGTCGGACTCGCTGGTCAGCGGCTTGGACCCGCCCTCGGGCGGACCGGCGATGGTCTGCCCGGCAGCCAGCTCGGGGAACTTGGCGTCGAACGCCGGCCGCTCGGAACGGATCCGGGGCATCCGGTCGAAGTTACGCAGCGGCGGCGGCGAGCTGGTCGCCCACTCGAGCGAGTTGCCGTGGCCCCACGGGTCGTCGACCTCGACCACGGGGCCGGCCTTGTACGACTTCCAGCAGTTGTAGATGAACGGCAGCGTGGAGATACCGGTGATGAACGCGCCGATCGTGGAGACCATGTTCAGCGTGGTGAAGCCGTCGTCGGGCAGGTAGTCGGCGTACCGCCGGGGCATACCCTCGTTGCCCAGCCAGTGCTGCACCAGGAAGGTGGTGTGGAAGCCGATCATCGTCAGCCAGAAGTGGATCTTCCCGAGTCGCTCGTCGAGCATCCGGCCGAACATCTTCGGGAACCAGAAGTAGATGCCGGCGAACACCGCGAAGACGATGGTGCCGAAGAGCACGTAGTGGAAGTGCGCCACCACGAAGTACGAGTCGTGCAGGTGGAAGTCGATGGGCGGCGAGGCCAGCAGCACGCCGGTCAGACCGCCGAGCAGGAACGTGACCAGGAAGCCGATGGAGAACAGCATCGGCGTCTCGAAGCTGATCTGCCCCCGCCACATGGTGCCGATCCAGTTGAAGAACTTCATCCCGGTGGGCACCGCGATCAGGTAGCTCAGGAAGCTGAAGAACGGCAGCAGCACCTGACCGGTGGCGAACATGTGGTGCGCCCAGACGCTCATCGACAGGCCGGCGATGGCGATGGTGGCGGCGACCAGACCCTTGTAACCGAAGATCGGCTTGCGGGAGAAGACCGGGATGATCTCGCTGATGATGCCGAAGAACGGCAGCGCGATGATGTAGACCTCGGGGTGGCCGAAGAACCAGAACAGGTGCTGCCACAGCATCGGCCCGCCGGTCTCCGGGCTGTACACGTGCGCGCCGAGCAGCCGGTCCGCGGCCAACGCGAAGAGCGCGGCGGCCAGCAGCGGGAAGACCAGGATCGCCAGGAGGCTGGTGACAAGCATGTTCCAGGTGAAGATCGGCATCCGGAACATGGTCATGCCGGGGGCGCGCAGGGTCAGGATCGTGGTGATCAGGTTGACCGCACCGAGGATGGTGCCCAGACCGGAGATGGCCAGGCCGACCACCCACATGTTGGCGCCGACGCCCGGGGAGTGCTCGGTGGTGCTGAGCGGCGTGTACGCGGTCCAACCGAAGTCCGCCGCCCCACCGGGGGTCAGGAAGCCTGCGGTGGCCATGGTGCCGCCGAACAGGTAGAGCCAGTAGGCGAAGCTGTTCAGCCGGGGGAACGAGACGTCCGGCGCGCCGATCTGGAGCGGCACGACGTAGTTACCGAAGGCGAACACGATGGGCGTCGCGAAGAACAGCAGCATGATCGTGCCGTGCATGGTGAACAGCTGGTTGTACTGCTCAGCCGACAGGAACTGCAGCCCGGGCCGGGCCAGCTCGGCCCGCATGATCAGGGCCATCACGCCGCCGATCATGAAGAACACGAACGCGGTGACCATGTACATGATCCCGATTTGCTTCGCGTCCGTGGTCCGCAGCAGCCGTGCGATGGCCGACCCCTTGACCGGTTCGCGGACCGGCCAGGGCCGGGTCACGACCGGCTTGGGTGCGACGGTGGTCACGAGTGGCCTCCGGTTCTGGGTTGTCCCGCTCGGCACGCGCTGTCTTGGGCGGGCCGTCATCCGCAAGGAGGATAGTCCCCGGCAGGTGGGAGCGCCGCGTGGGGTCGCCGCGCGTGGATCACAACGGGCCGAGGAGAAGACGGTAGTGCTCGCCGAAGATTCGCCCGCCGCGCCCGCGCAGCAGCGGATCTCGCAGCGCCGGCGGCACGTCGCGGGTCCGGTCGCGGTCCCGGGTCCGGTCCCGCACCCATCGGGTACGCGGCCGACGGCGGCTCTCGTACGCGGTGAGCGCCGCCTCCACGCTGCTCGCGGCGCTCAACGACTCGGCCAGCACCACCGCGTCCTCCAGGGCCATCGCGGCGCCCTGGGCCAGCGTCGGCGCGGTGGCGTGGGCGGCGTCGCCGACCAGCAGCACCCGCCCCCGGTACCAGCGGCCGAGTTCGACTTCGTCGGTGGTGCTGACGTGCACCTCGTCGAGGGCGTCGAGCACCTCCGGCACCGGGCCGCCGTAGTCGCCGAACAACTCGCGTAGCCGGGCCCGCGGATCGGTCGGCGGCTCGGTGCCCGCCTCGTCCGCGTGGTAGTGCAGCCGACCCGCGCCGATCGGCACCAGCAGAAAGCCGCTGCGCCGCCCGAGCAGGGCGGTCCACTCCTCAACCACCGGGCCATGGCGTACGACACCTCGGTAGACGACCTGGCCGGCGGGGCGGGGCGGGCCGCCGAGTGCGGCCAGCGCCCGGATCGACGACCGCAGCCCGTCGGCGCCGATCACCAGGTCGTACTCGGTCTGGGTGCCGTCGACGAAGGTGACGCCGACGGCGGCCGGCAGCAGTTCGATGGTGCGTACCTCGGCGCCGTGCCGGACCGCGCCACCGGCACCGCTGAGCAGCACCCGGTGCAGGTCGGATCGGGGCAACGCCCGACATTCACCGACCCCGGCCCAGAGCGTGTCGAGGTCGACCTCGCAGAGCGGCGCACCGGCGGCGTCCAGGAAGCGCTGCGCGCGGATGACCTGCCCGTACGGGCGTACCGGATCATCGAGACCGAGCCGGCGGAGCGCGCGGGCGGCGTTGCCCGGCAGATAGAGGCCGGCGTCGGTGAGTTCGCCCGACGGCGCCTTGTCCGTGACGTCGGGACGGAAGCCGGCCAGGCGCAGGGCCCGGGCCACGGCCAGCCCGGCGATGCCCGCGCCGACGACGAGGATGCGCAGGGGGGAGCCACGCATGGGGGTGTACGCCTCCGGGGGGTTCGGCACGCGTTGAAGGCAAGACACTACTCGGCGCAATCTGGGCACGCCAGAGGCGGCCGAGTCGCCGTTATCACCGCTGCGGTGTTTCCACTCAGCGGTTGCGCCCGAAGTTTCAAGGATGTAAATGTGGCGATGAGCATGGAAGCGCTCCCGCACCCCCACCCCGCCGCCGGGTGCCCTCCGACCGCTCCGTCCGCAACCCGTCCCGGCGTCTCCTGTGACGCCGCAGCGCAAGGAGCATCATGAGACGTTACCTACGGGCGGCCGTGGCCGCCGGGCTGCTCGCCGCCAGCTCGCTGGTGGCCGTGACCCTCGGCGGCACCGCCTCCGCCGACACGCTGATCTGCGAGCAGTACGGCTCCACGGTGATCCAGAACCGGTACGTGGTGCAGAACAACCGCTGGGGCACCACCGCGCAGCAGTGCATCAACGTCACGAGCACCGGCTTCGAGATCACCACCCAGAACGGCAGCAGCCCCACCAACGGCGCCCCGACGGCGTACCCGTCGGTCTTCCTCGGCTGCCACTACACCAACTGCTCACCCGGCACCAACCTGCCGATGCAGGTGAGCCAGATCAGCAGCGCCACCAGCAGCATCAACTACCGGTACGTCAGCGGGGCCACCTACAACGCCTCGTACGACATCTGGCTCGACCCCTCCCCCAAGCGCGACGGGGTGAACCAGATGGAGATCATGATCTGGCTCAACCGGCAGGGTTCGATCCAGCCCATCGGTTCCCGGGTCGGCAACGCCACCATCGACGGCCGCAACTGGGAGGTCTGGCGGGGCAGCAACGGCTCCAACAACGTCATCTCCTACCTCGCCCCCTCGGCGATCAGCGGCGCTAACCTCAACCTGCTGGCCTTCATCAACGACACCCGCAACCGGGGTGCGATCACCAACTCGTGGTACCTGACCAGCATCCAGGCCGGGTTCGAGCCCTGGCAGGGCGGCGTCGGCCTGGCGGTGACCAACTTCTCGGCGGCGGTGAACGGCGGTGGCAACAACCCGCCGCCGACCGGTAACCCCACCACCCCGCCGCCGTCGGGCAACAGTGCGTGCGCGGTGCGGTACACCGCCAACTCCTGGAACAACGGCTTCACCGCCGACGTGCAGATCACCAACACCGGGTCGAGCACCATCAACGGCTGGACCCTGGCGTACTCGTTGCCCTCCGGGCAGCAGGTGACCAACTCCTGGAACGCCACGGTGAACCAGAGCGGTTCCTCGGTGACCGCCCGCAACATCGGCCACAACGGCACGATCGCCCCCGGCGGCAGCGCCACCTTCGGCTACCAGGGCACCCTGAGCGGCGCCTACTCCTCCCCCACCAGCTTCACCCTCAACGGCACCCCCTGCCGATGAAAGGAGGGGCCCCCTACTAACGCCTCGTGCATAGCAGGGGGCCCCTATTAACATCGCGCGTACTGCGGCGACGACCACGGGGAGAACCGGTGCGGCCTGCGGACGTACGAATCGAAGGTGACGGGGTGACGCTGCGCCCGTGGGCGGAGCGTGACCTGCCGCAACTGGTGGCGGTCTTCGACCACCCCGAGATGGCCCATCGCCTGCCGGTCCCCACCCCCTTCGGCCTGCTCGCCGCCGCGGGATACCTGGCCAGGGTCCGCCACGCGGAGACCACCGGGGACCGGATCTACCTCGCCATCACCAGCGGCGACGACCTGGCCCGCGGCGAGGTGATGCTGAACCCGGCCGCCGGCACCATCGGCTACGCGGTCGGCCCGGCGTACCGGGGCCAGCGCCTGGCCAGTCGCGCCCTACGGTTGATGACCGAGTACGCCCACACCGTCGTCGGTCTGCCCACTGTGTATCTGGAGATCGAGGCGGACAACGACAGCAGCATGGCCGTGGCCCGCGCGGCCGGCTACCGGCCCACCGGCGAGGAACCGGTGGTCGTCGAGGACAAGGGCCGACGGTACGCCCTGCACCGCTGGGCCCACCCCGACCCGCGATCAGCAGTTGTCTGACTGGACGTCTGATTCACGTATTTTGTGTTTGTTGTGCTTTTAGGGGTTCTCGCCAGGTTGGGGTGGTTTCGGTGGTGAGGCGTTTGGCGAGGTTGTCGATCATGGCGAGGGTGATCATGCTGGCGGAGTTGTCGGGTCGGGTTTCGTAGTCGCGGACGAGTCGGCGGTGGTGCATGAGCCAGCCGATGGTGCGTTCGACGACCCATTGAGTTCCCCCCCGCTTTGATGGAGGGGTGGTTACCTGCTGCCGGCTGGTGCAGGGGTGGCGATAGGTGGTTCGGCTGGTGCGGTCTGGCGGCTATGCCAGGCGGCCTCGTACTCGTTCGGGCTGAG
>NZ_POTX01000317.1 GCF_003236305.1 Micromonospora endophytica
GCGTTGACCTCGGTGGTGGTCGCCGAGGCGGCGGTGGTCGGGGTGGGGCTGCTGCTCCTGGATCGTCGGGCGGCGGTGCCCGAGACGACGGCCGGGCCGACGACGGAGGTGGGTGCGCCGCCGACGGACCTCGCGTTGCGCGACGACGCCGCCACGATCACTCTGACCTGGACGGATCCGTCGGGCGGGCTGGTGCCGTTCGTGGTGGCAGGTGGGCGCACCGGTGCTCCGCTTCGGATGATGGCCACTGTCGAGTCGGGGCAGACCAGTTACACGGTGAACGGGTTGAGTTCGCGGGTGGACTACTGCTTCACCGTGTTGGCCGTCTATGACACCGACCAGTTGGCCACGTCGAGTCAGGTGTGCACGTCGCGGGAGGCGCCGAGCACTCCACGTTGACCGGCGAGGGGGACACGCCGACGACACGCCACGCTGGGTGTCCGCAGGCCGACGGTGCGGGTTCCCGGGGTCCGTAGCGTGACCATATGATGGCTCCCGGCTCAGGGAGGGGTCGCCGTCGGCGCCGCCTGCCAGGACGACACGGGAGGCAGCCAGCTGTGGCGAGCATCGACGAGGCCGGTCCGGTCGGCACCACCCGTTCCCGCTCGCGGCTGCGCGGTGGTCTGGTCACCGTGGGAACGGTGCTCGCGTTGCTGGCGGCGATGGGTCTGACCGTGCTCGGTCTGGGCTCGGCGGACAACGCGGTGGCCAGCTTCGACGCGAGTTCGTGGTTGTGGAGCGCGGCGCGTAGCGAGTTGGCCCGGGTCAACGGGGTGACGGCTCGGGTGGACACCCGGATGGAGGTGGCCGGGGCGCGGCGGCATCCGATGCAGGTGGTGCAGACCGACCGGATGTTGGTGTTGCGGGATCTGCACACGGGTCAGATCAGTGCGCTGGACCTGGCCACGTTGCAGGTCACGGCGACCACGCCGACGGCACCCGGGTTCGGGGTGAGTGTGGCGTTGCACGAGGACGCGGCGTTCGTGGTGGACGCGGTCCAGGGTGTGGTGCGGCAGTTGGATCCCCGTTCGCTGGCGCCGGTGGGTGAGCCGGTGCGGTATCCGCCGGGGATCACCGGCGGTGCCTTCGACGGCAAGGGTCGGTTGTGGATCGCGGTGCCGGCTGAGGGGACGGTGTCGGCGATCACCGCGGCGGAGTTGCCGTCGGGGTCGCCGGAGGGTGCGCAGGTGGGCCCGAAGCAGGTGGAGACGCACGACGTGGCTGAGCCGAGTCACGAGTTGGTGGTGTCCACGCTGGATGACGGGGTGGCGGTGCTGGATCGTACGGCTGGGGCGCTGGTGACGGTGGTGGCCGGGACGGTGCGCCGTACCGCGTTGGCGGAGACGTTGACCGGGCCGGGCACGTTGCCGGTGCGGACCAGTGGGCCGGTGGTGCCGGTGACGGTGGTCGGCCAGCGGCAGGTGCACGCGATCACCGAGGCCGGTGAGGTGCGTTCGTTCTCGGTGCCGGGTGAGGGTGACCGGCTCAGCCCGGCGGTGGCGTGGGCGGGTCGTTTCTACTGTGCGGACCAGGCGGCGGGCGTGGTGTACGCGTTCGACTCGGCCGGGCAGTTGGTGGACACCATCCGGGGTCGGTGGAGCGGACCGCTGGAGTTGGAGGTCCGGGAGAACCACCTCTTCATGAATGCTCCGGATGCGGCGACCGCGCGGGTGGTCAACGACCGGCACGAGGTGCGCGAGGTCGACAAGTACGCCAACGACGTGCTCGGTGGGGATCCGCCGGTGGAGCCTCCGCCGCCGCCTCCGCCGCCGAAGAAGCCGCAGGTGAGTAAGCCGGGCGCGCCGCGCGGGGTGACTGCGGCGGCTGGTGACGCGAGCGCGCGGGTGAGTTGGCGGCCGGCCGCCGCCAACGGCGCGGAGATCATCCGGTACGTGGTGGAGGGTGCCGGGAAGCGGCTGGAGGTGGGTGCCAACCAGCGGTCGGTGCAGGTCAAGGAACTGACCAACGGCGAGACGTACACGTTTTCGGTGCACGCGGTGAACGCCAAGGGTGCGGGGCCGGCGCGGCGCAGCAACCCGGTGACGCCGACGGCGGAGGTGCCGGACGCGCCGGTCAGTGTGACCGCTGAGGCGCGGCCGGACGGCACGGTGGTGGTGAGTTGGCCGGAGGCGAACGGGCAGGGCAACACCATCGCCCGGTACGCGGTGACCGCCACGTCGGCCGGCACGAACGCTCCGGCGGGCGAGGCGCCCGGCACCGAGTTGGTTGTGAAGGCCGGTGAGCTGGAGTACGGCACGCAGTACGCGTTCACCGTGGTGTCGGTGAACGACAAGGGCGCGGCTTCGGAGGCGTCGCCGGTGAGCAACACGGTGGTGCCGTTCACCACGCCCGGTGAGCCGTTGGAGTTGCGGGCGAGCACGGTGGCCGACCAGCCGGGGACGGTGGCGGTGCAGTGGTCGCCGGCGGAGGCCAACGGCCGGCCGGTCTCCGGCTACGTGGTGACCGTCGGTGATCGCCGCAGCGAGGTCACCGACACCGGGACCACGGTGGATGGGCTGGGTGACGGGCAGAACGTGACGGTGCGGGTCCGCGCGGTCAACGAGGCAGGTGAGGGTCCGGAGGCGTCGACGACGGCGCGGACGGTGGCGCCGCCACGGGTGACGGTGACCGGTTCGTCGGCGACCGCGACGGCGGCGACCGTGACGTTCACCGTGGACGCCGGGGGTGGGCAGGCCACCTGCACGCTGACCCGGCCGGGTCAGCCGGCGAAGAGTGGTAGCTGTTCGAGTATCACGATGACGGGGTTGACGCCGGGCACCAGCTACACGTTCACGGTGACGGCGAAGAACGCCGCCGGTGCGGGTACGGCGACGCGGACGCAGGCGACGCAGGCGTTGTACGGCATCGCCACCTGCGTCAACGGCAGCGAGCCGGAGCAGCGTACGTACTGTGACCGGGAGGTGCCGGGCGAGCGCAACGGCAACGAGATCTTCTCGGTGCCGCGGCAGGACAACGACCGGCAGGTGGGTTGGGCCAAGCCGGGCACCCGGTTGAAGGCGCTGTGCAAGGTCCGCGGCGAGGAGGTGTACGCGTACGTCTACAACGACGAGAAGAAGAGCACCTGGTGGGTGCGGGTCGAGTACAGCGGGCGCAACTACATCCCGTGGGCGTGGCTGAACCTGGAGGACGGCGACAAGATCAACGTCCTGCCCGACTGCTGATCCGCCTCAGGCAAGGAGCACCACCGTGAACAGCCACGAGCCGCTGACCCAGCAGGAGGTGCAGGGCTTCGCCGCCCTGGCCGCCCGGCTGGCCGAGAACGTCAACGCGGTGGTGCTCGGCAAACCGGAGGTGGTCCGGTTGGCGTTGACCGCGCTGTTCGCGCAGGGGCACGTGCTGCTGGAGGACGTGCCGGGGGTGGGCAAGACGACCCTGGCGCGGGCGATCGCGGCGACGGTGAAGGGGCAGTGGCGGCGGATCCAGTTCACGCCGGACCTGCTGCCGTCGGACGTCTCCGGGGTGACCATCTTCAACCAGGCCACCAGGGGTTTCGAGTTCCATCCGGGTCCGGTGTTCGCCAACATCGTCATCGCCGACGAGATCAACCGGGCGTCGCCGAAGACGCAGTCGGCGCTGCTGGAGGTGATGGAGGAGCGCACCGTCACGGTGGACGGGGTACGCCATCCGGTGCCGCAGCCGTTCCTGGTGGTGGCCACCCAGAACCCGGTGGAGATGGACGGCACGTACCGGCTGCCGGAGGCGCAGTTGGACCGGTTCCTGGTGAAGCTCTCGGTGGGGTATCCGGACGAGTCGGTGGAGGTGGAGGTGCTGCGCGGGGCCACGGTGCGTTCGCCCGAGGCGTTGGCCGCGGTCACCGACACGGCCACCGTCGGGGAGATGGTGCGGATGGCCCTGCGGGTGCACATCGCCGAGCCGCTGTACGCGTACGCGGTGCGGTTGGCGGCGGCGACGCGTACCCATCCGCAGGTGCGGGTGGGGGTCAGTCCCCGTGGGGTGATCGCGTTGACCAGGGCGGCGTGTGCGTACGCGCTCATCGACGGGCGAGGCTGGATCATGCCGGAGGACCTGAAGGCCCTGACCGAGCCGGTGTTCGCGCATCGGCTGCTGCTCACGCCCGACGCCCAGGTGCGCGGGGTGACCGCCGCTGACGTGTTGCGGCAGGCTGTCGCCTCGGTGCCGGTGCCGTTGCCGTCGGGCCAGTCGGTCCCGGCGCAGCCCTGATCCGGGCGGGCTGACGTGGGGATCACCGCTCGGGGCATCGGGCTGCTCGTGGTCGCGGTGCTGCTGCTCGGTGCCGGTTTCCGGTTCGGGTACCCGGAGCTGACGTTGCTGGGCGCGGCGGCCGGCATCGCGGTGGCGGTGGCGGTGGTGGTCGCGGCCCGGCGGCCGCGGTTGGTGGTGCGGCGGGAGGCGGATCCGGACCGGGTGGCGCGGGGCGAGCCGGCGGCCATGACGTTGACGCTGCGCAACGCGGGGCGGTTGCGGGTGGCCAGCCTGTTGGCGACCGACAGGTGCGGCGACCGGGTGGTGCCGGTGCCGGTGCTGCGGTTGCGGCCGGGCGCGGACACCACGGTCCGCTATGACGTGCCGACGACCCGCCGGGGGGTGGTGCCGGTCGGGCCGCTGCGGGTGACCCGGCGGGATCCGCTGGGGTTGGTGGTGTTGGCGCGCGCCTACGGCGGCAGTGTGCCGGTGTGGGTGCATCCGCGGATCCATCCGCTGAGCGCGGTGCCCACCGGCGCCGGTCGCAGCCTCGACGGGCGGGTCGACGCGGTGCCGCACGGTTCGATCACCTTCGACTCGCTGCGGGAGTATGTCGTCGGTGACGAGTTGCGGCGGGTGCACTGGCGGACCAGCGCGCGGGTCGGTGAGTTGATGGTGCGGGAGAACGTGGACACCAGCCTGCCCCGGATCGTGGTGTTGCTGGACAACCGGGTCGCCGCGCATCCGGACCGGGTGGGGGGTGTGGCCGAGTCGTTCGAGGCGGCGTGTGAGGCGGCGGCGTCGGTGGTGACCGCGGCGGTGCGTGCGGACCTGCCGGTGGTGTTGCTCTTCGTCGCCGCCCAGACGCCCCCCGCCGGCTCGCCGCCAGCTGCGGGGGCAGGTGCGGGGGTGGCGGCCGGTGCCGGGCCGGAGGTGCCGGGCGGTGACACAGTGGATCTGGACGGGCCCGGGGTGGGGCCGCTGGACCGGTTGGCCGCGGTGACACTCACCGCCGAGGGCACGTTGCAGGCCGCGACGGCGCGGCTGCGTCGGGACCGTCTCGGCGACACCCTTGTGGTGCTGACCGGTCCGGGGGGACGCGACGAGTTGGGGTACGTGGGCGCGTTGCGCGGGGCGTACCCGTCGGTGGTGGTCGGGGTGTTCGGGGC
>NZ_POTX01000318.1 GCF_003236305.1 Micromonospora endophytica
CTGCCAGCCCCACGCCCCCCGGTCACCTGCCGTCACGGCACCGTCCGGCCGGCCCCGCCCGTCCGGGTCGAGATCCGGCGAGACGAACCAGGGTCCACGCGGCTCACCCAGTCCGGTCTGCACTGCCATGCGTACGCTCCTCCCGTGTGCGCGCTCGGTGGCACGACGACCGCGTCATCGGCGGCGCTGTGCCGGTGCCAGGTCAGTCAGGGCAGGCGGGAGAACCAGCGGATCGAGCCGAACGCCGCGCCCATCGCGAACACCAGCCCGAGCCCGATGAACCGCGCCGACACGTCCTGTCTCACCTTCCGCCAGCCCACCGAGCTGCCGATGTCGTCGTAGACCGCGCGCAGCTCGTCGCTCGTGCCGGCCTGGTGGAAGCCGCCCCCGGTCTGCTCGGCGACGGCCTGCAACGTCTCCCCGTCCACCGGCACCTGGATCGGCCGGCCACCCCGGTCGACGAAACCGCTGGGCGTGCCGAAGGAGATGGTGTGCACCGGGACCTCGACGGCCACCGCGTCGGCGGCAGCCTCCATCGGATCCATGCCCGAGGTGTTCGCGCCGTCGGAGAGCAGGATGATCCGGGCCGGTGGCGGTTCGGTGGCGGCCTGTTCGTCAAGCGCCTTCACCGCGCCCAGTGAGGTGCTTATCGCCTCGCCGATCGCGGTGCCCTGGACCCCCGTCACCCCCTCGGCGAGACGTTCGATCCCGTCGTGCAGCGCCTCCCGGTCGGTGCTTGGCGGCACCAGCACCGCCGCGCTGCCGGCGAAGGCCACCAGCCCGACGTTGAACTCCCGGGGCAGCCCGTCGACGAACCGCCGGGCGGCGCTCTTGGCCGCGGCCAGCCGGTCCGGGTCGACGTCGGTGGCGAGCATCGAGGTGGAGACGTCCACGGCCACCATCACGGTGGCCCGTTCCCGGGGCACCTGGACCTCGGCGGTCGGCCGGGCGAAGCCGACCACGAGCAACGCCAGCATCGCCAGGAAGAGACCGGCCGGCAGGTGTCGCCGCCAGGTCGGCCGCCGGGGCGCCACTCGATCGAGCAGCCGCAGGTTGGTGAAGCGGACCGCGTACCGGCTGCGTCGTCGCTGCGCCACCAGGTAGGCCAGGGCCAGCAGGGCCACGCCGAGCAGCAGCCAGAGCCGTACGGGTGACTGCCAGTTCATGCCAGACCTCCCGGTCGCGCCCCGGCCGGGGCCAGGGCCAGTCGGCGTTGCGCGTGCACGTGGCGCGCGATGTCGGCCGCCCAGTCCCGGTCGGTGCGCAGCGCGAGGTGGGTCGCGCCGGCCCGGCGCAGCGCCTGCCGGACCTGGTCGCGCTGGGCGGCGGCGGCTGCCGCGTACCGCTCGCGCAGCCGGGGGTCGCCGGTCCAGACCTCCCGGTGCTCGCCGGTCTCCGGGTCGGTGAGGGTGATCAGCCCGACATCCGGCAGCTCCAGCTCACGCGGGTCGGTGATCTCCACCGCGAGCACCTGGTGCCGCGCGGTCAGCCGGCGCAGCGGCCGTTCCCACGCCGCCGGCGCCCCCGCCTCGTCGGGCAGTCCGTCGAGGAAATCCGAGACCACCACCACCAGGCCGCGCCGGTGGGCGACCCGGCGTACCTCGGCCATTGCCTCGGCCAGCTCCGCCGGGCCGGGCAGCGGCGCGACGTCCGGCTCCCGGCCACCCACGCGGGGCGCGCCGAGCAGCGCGCGCAGCAACCCGATCAGATGGGTACGCCCACCGCGTGGCGGCACCCGGTACAGCCCGTACGGGGTGAGCACCTGCGCGCCCAGCCGGTTACCGGTCCCGGCGGTGAGGAAGCCGACGGTGGCGACCGCCGCCACCGCCAGTTCCCGCTTGTCCAGTTCGGCGGTGCCGTACTCCATGCTGGCGCTGGCGTCGACGAGCAGCCAGGTGGTGAGTTCCCGGTCGGCGTCGACCTCCCGCACGTGCGGCACTGTGGTACGCGCCGTCACCGACCAGTCCATCCGGCGCACCTCGTCCTCACCGGGCCGGTACTCCCGGCTGCCCGCCGGTTCGCTGCCCGGCCCCGGCAACAGGCCACGCCGTTCGCCGTGCAGCAGGCCGTCGAGCCGCCGGGTGACGGTGAGTTCCAGCCGACGCAGTCGCTGGTTCGGGGTCAGCTCGGTCAGCCCCGGCTCGGCCGGGACGGGGTGCAGCGGAGCGAACGGCGTGGAGCGGTGTGCCGGGTCGGACGGCGCGCGGCGGCGCATCACGCGGCGGCCAGGTCTGTCGCGTACTCCGGTCGGCCGGTCGCCGCCACCCGGGGTGGCGGCACCACCTCGACCAGCCGGCGCACCACCGCCTCGGCGGTCACCCCGTCGGCGACCGCGTCGAAGGAGAGCACCAGCCGGTGGGCGAGCACGTCCACTGTCAGTTCCCGGACGTCGTCGGGGAGCACGTACTCCCGGCCCCGCAGCAGCGCCTGGGCTCGGGCTGCGGCGACCAGCCCGAGGGTGGCGCGGGGGCTGGCGCCGTAGGCGAGCAGCGGGGCGATCTCCGGCAGCCCGAACCGGCCCGGGTCGCGGGTGGCGAGGATGAGTCGGACCACGTACTCGGCGACGGCGTGATGCACGTAGACCTGTGTGGCGCGGACCTGGAGGTCACGCAACCGGTCCGGATCGAGCACCCGGTGCGCCCGTGGGCGCTCGGCGCTCATCCGGTAGAGGATGGCAAGTTCGTCGGCGCCGTCTGGGTAGTCGACGACGATCTTCATGAGGAAGCGGTCCCGCTGCGCCTCGGGCAGCTGGTAGACCCCCTCCGACTCGATCGGGTTCTGGGTGGCCAGCACCAGGAACGGTGCCGGCACCGGGTAGCTTCGCCCGCCGATGGAGACCTGGCGCTCGGCCATCGCCTCCAGCAGCGCCGACTGCACCTTCGCGGGGGCCCGGTTGATCTCGTCGGCGAGGACCAGGTTCGCCATCACCGGACCGAGTTCGACGTCGAAATTCTCCCGCGACGCCCGGTAGATGCGGGTGCCGACGATGTCGGAGGGGACGAGGTCGGGGGTGAACTGGATCCGGGAGAAGGTGCCGCCGACCACCGTCGCGAGGGTCTGCGCGGCCAGCGTCTTGGCCACTCCCGGCACGCCCTCCAGCAGGCAGTGCCCGTCGGCGAGCAGCGCGGTGAGCAGGCGTTCGACGAGCCGGTCCTGCCCGACGATCACGCGCCTGACCTCGCCGAGCGTCTGGTCCAGATCGGCGGCGACCGCGTCGAGATCGGCCCGACTGGGCAGGCTGGCCATGGTGTCCGAGATGTCCGTCACGGTGCTTGCTTCCCGGGCACGCGGGCCGACAAACGTCGGACTTGCGGGACCAGGAGCAGCGTGAGGGCATAGCCGGGCAGTGTCGTCACCGGGCGGGCACGAACCGGACAATCGGCGACAGAGATACCGGCCGCCCGGACGGGCGGCCGGTATCCGAGCTGGCTCGTCAGCTGAAGACCGCCAGGTGGAACGGCCGGTCGGCGGGCACGCCCGTGGAGTCGTACGTCTGGATGAAGACCGCGTTCGGGGTGTCCAGGCGCGGGGCCACCGAGATCTCCCCGGCCGGCGGGACGCAGCACTGCTGGTCGGTGCCGATGGTGGCCAGGTAGGCGCTGCGGGTCACGTTGCGGTTGAACAGCACCTGGTACTGCCCGGCACCGTACTTCGTCGCCGACACCGCGCCCCGGCCCCGGATCAGGTTGCCGCTGCTGCCCACCACGGCGAAGGAGGTGGTGCCGACGACGGCGCTGCTGCTGGCGGACTTCTTGAGCGCGGCCCGGGCCTGGCGGGCCTCCGCCGGGGTGACCACCGGCTGGCCGCCACGGGCGTCCAACCGGGGGGCCGCCTGCACCGAATCGAGGGGGGCCTTGACGACGGTGGTCGGCTGGGCGGCGGCGATGCCGCCGCCGGCCAGGGCCAGCGCCAGCGCGCTGACCGCCACCACCACCGACCTGCGTGAGAATAGCTTGGCCATGACAGGTTCTCCCTTGGTTGACCGGGGTGCCAAACCGACTCGCTTTTCAGCGACCCGGATATCCACAACGTGAATGCGTCGGAACGAATGAAGAACTCCCGCCCCGAAGAATGGTCAACCGAGCGAATGATGCTAAGAGTCAAGATCACAAGCCGCGCTGACCAGGCAAAACGTCCTCTGAACTCGGACGCCACAACCACGTGGAAAGTAGCACCGGAAAATCTCGACAGTCAACATCGGATCTCCGACTTCCGCATCCGGAAAAATGCTCGGATAAATTGCGAAGCGTGAGCGGCCCACCTTTCATGAACTTCCCCTCGGATTCGATAACCTGACGGGGTGAAAATTCCTACCCTCAGCACTGCCGTCGGATCGGCCACTCGGCGACACGGCCACCGCACCACCCTCTGCTGGATAGCCGTGGTGCCTGCGGTCGCCTGGCTCGCCGTCCGGCTCCTCGGCCTCGAACGCGGGCCATTGGTGCAGCTACTCGCCTTCACGCCGTACGTCGTCGTCGGCTCCCTCGGGCCGCTGGTGCTCGCCCTCGCGCTGCGGCACCGGTGGCCGGCGAGCGTCGCGGCGATGACCACAGTGGCGCTGATCGCGGTGGTGGCCCCCCGGGCACTGCCCAGCCCGCAGCCCTCGACCGACGGCCCGACGCTGCGGGTACTCACCGCCAACCTGCTGGTCGGCAGCGCCGACCCGGGAACCCTCGTCGACCTGGTCCGCACCGCCGAGGTCGACGTGCTGGTGACGCAGGAGTTCACCCCGGCGGCAGCGGCCGCACTGGACCGGCACGGCCTCGACAAACTGCTGCCGTACCGGCAGCTCAACCCGATGGAGGGCAGCCCCGGCTCCGGGCTCTACGCCCGGCACCCGATCGGCGACGGCGGCATCCGCCAGCTCCGCAGCGCGTGGGGCTTCACCCAGGCGTACGCGACCGTGGCGGTGCCCGGCGCACCGGGGGTCCGGGTCGAGTCAGCCCACCCGTCGGCCCCGTACGCGCTGAACCAGACAGGCTTCTGGCGCACGGACCTGGCGGCGCAGCCGGCGGCCACCCCCGACGGGGCGTTGAGCATCCTCGCCGGGGACTTCAACGCCACCCTCGACCACGCACCGCTGCGTGCCCTGCTCGACACCGGCTACGCCGACGCCGCCGCCTCGGTCGGTGCCGGGCTGGCCGGCACCTGGGGCCCGTACGACGGCGACCCGATCCCGCCGGTGGTGATCGACCACGTGCTTGTCGACCGCCGGATCGCGGTCCGCGACGTGACCGTGCACCCACTGCCCGGCAGCGACCACCGGATGGTCCTCGCCGAATTGCGTCTCCCGGCGCAGCGCTGACCGGTCACCGGCCGGTTTCCCCGGCCGGTGACCGGTCAGCGC
>NZ_POTX01000319.1 GCF_003236305.1 Micromonospora endophytica
GTCCCGGCGGGCCTCGACCGCCAACCGGGTCGCACGCTCACGCAGCTCATCGTTGTACTTCTTCGGTGCGGGCATCGCTGGTGTTCCTCCCAGGTTTCGATGTCTCCATCAAACCCGGTGCGGGACATGCTGTCGGTCCTGCGGCACCGCTGGGCCCGCCTCGGGCTGGCAGCTGGCGGATCCGTAACTGGCAGCAGAGGACAGCCATGAGACCTGTGGGCGGGCCGCCGCCCGCCCACAGGTCAGGGATGATTCGCTGTCAGGTCGAGAAACCGTGCTCCTGTCGGGACCTTTAGCTGCGGCGTAGGACCAGCACGTCTTCGTGCGCGATGAGGTGCACGGGGATGCCGTCGTCTCTAGACCTGCGGACGGCCAGGAGGCCGAACAAGTTGGCCGGGTGCACGATCTGTCCGTCGCGGACGGCGGCGAGCATCGCCGCGCACCGCTGCACCGGTACCAGCCCCACGGACTGGGCGACCGCGAGGAGTTGGCCGGGCAGGTCGATCAGGTCGTTGCGCTGGCGCCGCACAGGTCGACAGGTGACGACCACGGTCCCGCCGGGACGCAGCACTGGGTAGCTGGCGGCGAGGATTGTGGCGAAGCCGTCGAGTAGACGGGACCAGCCGCCGTAGGCGAGGTTGCCGCGTTCCCGGTCCCCGTACAGGTGGTCCCGTTTGCGTACCCCGGTGCTTGTTGTCCGTACGAGCCCGTGGGTTCCGCGCCCGTACGGCGGGGACGTGAGCACGAGCCCCACCTGACCGACCGCCGACGCCGGCACCAGATCGAGCAGGCGGGTGGCGTCGCCGGTGAACACCTGCGCCGACCCGGCCGCGCCCTGCGACGCGGCGAGGGAGACGTTGGCTACGGCCAGGGTGGTGAAGCGGGGTTCGATGTCGATGCCGATTCCGTGTCGGTCGAGGTGCATGGCTTCCACGAGGGTGGTGCCGGACCCGCACATCGGGTCGAACACCAGGTCCCCCGGTGCGGTGTAGGAGTTGATGGCGTGTGCGGCGAGGTGGGGCAGCATCTTGCCGGGGCGGCTGGAGGTCTGCGGCACGTAACGGCCCCGCCGCTGGTCCCGGGCCGGCTGCTGGCAGGTCAGCCATACGGAGGTAATCGGCAGCTCATCAGTCATCGGCACCGCCCGGCTGCGTCGTGGTGCAGGTCAGGATCAGGACGTCGGTGTGGATGTCGAGTTGCGTGCGCTGGCCGGGTCGTGGTGGCCGGTCGGCCGCCACGATGTGCTGCAGGTACGCCAATTCCGCCCCCTTTGCGGCAACGATGACATCGACCGGGAGGACGAGGTCGCCGTGCGGCAGCAGCACCGCCACACACCCGCCCGGCACGAGGCTCGTACGGCAGCGGGTGAAGAACTCGCCCGGCGATGTCGCGTCGTCGAGGGGCCAGCCGGTGACGATCAGCGTCGCCGGCTCCCGGCCCCAGCCGAGCTGCCGGGGCGCGTCCAGTTGGCTGCGGCGGTGCGCGGCGATGACCGCGCGGGCCATCTGTGGTCCCAGGGCGAGGTCGATGATCAGGTCGGCGGGGTGGGTGAGGTTGTGGACCAGCCGCACGCCCATCGCGTTGGACATGGTCTCGCCCCTGTCAGGGGCGGGGACCGGCCAGACGGTGATCGGCACGGGCGGGTCACCGGCCACCACATCCCCGACGGGGATGGGTGCGCGGCGTGGGTTGCTACAGATCTTGAAAGGCCAGGTTCGTCCACTATGGCCCGGCGTGTCGGCGTTATCTTCGCCGGTGATCGTTGTAGGCCGGGGTGATGAGGTATTCCGACGGAGGAGGGTTGTCCGCGCGGGGGCGGGCGAAGCGTGAGGCGGTGCGGCGGCAGGCGGCCGGGTGGTTCGCTCAGGGGGTGTCGGTGCCGGAAATCGCCCGCAGGCTGCGGGTGTCGCAGACCGCGGTGTACGGGTGGCGTAGCGGTGGCGGGCCGGTGGTGAGGACGATCTTGCTTCAAAGGGGCTTGGTGGGTCCCGCTGCCGCCTTGACGAGCCCCGGCTGCGGCGGCTGGCCGACGCCTTGGACGAGGGTCCGGCGGCGCACGGCTTCGGCGAGGATCAGCGCTGGACTTTGGCCCGGGTGTCGGACTTGATCGCCCGTATGTTCCGCACCCGCTACACGCTGCGCGGTACGTCGTACTTGCTGCACCGTATCGGCTGGTCGGTGCAGATTCCCGCGCACCGGCCGGTCGAACGCGACGAGGCCGCGGTCGCGACGTGGCGGCGGGAGGTGTGGCCGGCGGGAAAACGGTAGCGGCGCAGCGCGACGCGTGGATCTGCTTCGAGGACGAGGCCGGTCAGACGCTGCGCCCACCGAAGGCTCGCACTTGGGGCCGACGCGGTCACACTCCACAGATTCCGGTGTCCGGCAGGGGATCCGGGCGAGTCTCGATTGCCGGGCTGGTCTGCTACAAGCCCGGCCAGCGTCCTCGGCTGATCTACCGCACGATCATCCACCGCGGTCGCAAGAACGAACGCCGCAGCTTCGGGGAGACCGACTACATTGCCCTGCTGGATGCCGCGCACCAGCAACTCCGCGGGCCGATCGTCCTCGTCTGGGACAACCTCAACACCCACATCAGCGCCGCCATGCGGCAGATGATCGCCGCCCGGGACTGGCTGCACGTAATCCGCCTGCCCGCCTACGCTCCCGACCTCAACCCCACCGAGCAGGTGTGGTCCCACCTCAAGCGCAGCATCGGCAACCTCGCCGTCCGCGGCGTCGACCACCTCCTATCGATCATCCGGAACCGGCTCAAGCGAATCCAGTACCGCCCCGACCTGCTCGACAGCTTCCTGACCCACACCGGCCTGACCATCGAACCCAACTCCACCTAGCATCCAAGATCTGTAGTGTCGACACGGGAGGACTCCGGCGGGTGGAGAGAACGATCGAACGGCGCATCGAAGACACCGCTGTCGGCACTAAGAGCGTGTCTCAGGTGGCGGCCGGTCGTTCTTCGTGGTAGATCGTTTCCACTATGGACGAACGGTTGATCCAGCAGTGAGTGCCTGACGAGTTGTGGGATCTGGCCGCCCGTTGATCCCTGCACCGCCTCGGCGTCGGCAGGGCGGAGGGACGCCGCCGATCGACGCACGGGCGGTGTTCGCGGCGATCGTGTACGTGCTGACCACCGGCTGCGCCTGGCGGCATCTGCCGCCCGGGTTCGGGGTGTCCAGGGCCACCGCGCATCGCCGGTTCCAAGCGTGGACGGCCGCCGGACTGTGGCGCCGGTTGCACGTCGCCGCGTTGGACCAACTCGGCACGCAAGGGTTGATCGACTGGTCCCGGGCCACTGCGGACGCCGCCTACGTGCGGGCAAAAAAAGGGGGGCGCTCTGACCGATCCGAGTCCGGTCGACCGAGGCAAGCCCGGCAGCAAGATCCACGCCCTGTCCGAGCGTGGCGGGCTGCCACTGTCGGTGGGCGTGTCGACGGCGAACACCCACGACAGCCGTTGCCTGGAATCCCTCGTCCAAGCCATTCCCGCCGTCCGTTCCCGCCGTGGTCCCCGGCGCCGACACCCGGACAAGCTGCACGCCGACAAGGGCTACGACTACCCCCACCTGCGCCGCATGCTCCGCCAGCGCGGCATCCGCCCCCGCATCGCCCGACGCGGAATAGAGTCGGCCAACCGCCTCGGCCGACACCGGTGGGTCATCGAGCGGACCTTCGCCTGGTTCACCGGCCACCGCCGGCTGACCATCCGCTACGAACGCGATCCCGGCCTGTACTGCGCATTCGTCACCCTCGCCGCCGCCCTGACCTGCCACAAACGCTACCTCAAACTCACCACCTGAGACACGCTCTAAGCTACCAGTTGAATAGATCTGGCGATGATCAGCTCGATCCATTCGGATAGCAGGGCCACTGTATTGCGTTATAGGCGTCGCCGCATTCTGCCGCCCCGGCAGCGCGGAAGACGAGCCGACCGCCGATCCGCCGGCCGCCAAGAAAACTCGTCGCCCCCGCAATCCGACGACCTGACCATGGCGGCGCTGGTCCAAAACTGCTTCACGTAATCAAGAACGGCCCCGGCCGAAGCCGGGGCCGCGCGCACGCGCTACAGGCCTACGGCCCCCGCGCGCACGCCCGCCTTCATCTGTGCCGCTGAGCCGGACGGCGACCACTCCACTCCACTGCCGAAGCCATTGGCAACACATCGATCACAGCCGATTTAAATTGCGTCGTGACGGCAACCGTGACGGCAACGCGAGCGCACCGTATCTGCCATCCGCGCCCGCAGGCGACCATTCGACTACGCACAGTAGCGTCACTCGGATTGCGACCAAACAAGCAGACGACCCTCAGACTGGCGGATGAATATGTCGTCTCGAATTCCCAGCCTCTCAGCCACCTCCCGCGGTTCACAGCGCCTCAAGAGGAACACAAAATGAAGCGGAAACGGAGGTCGGCCTCGGGGGATGCCATCCGCGTCGAGCGATAGATTGGCGCGCTCTGCAGCCTCGCAAAGCAGGGCAATGAACAGCGGAAAAAAGTCCTTTTCGACCAGGCCGTCAGCGTCCTCCACGACAACGACAACACATCGCTTCCCATGCCAACTACCATGAAGATCATCGAGGCAGTCTACGAGCCCATACCAATTGTGGCCAAAATACGAGGGAAAACTGAGCTTCTCCGCGAACTCAGCGAACAAGCCAGCCACGTCGGTCATCATCCTGGAGTCGAGCTTCCGGATCACGCCACCAGGCGCAAGCCCTCTTACCTGCTCATGGACCAGTTGGTCGTCAGCTTGAGCAATCACCACCCATGGCTCGACCGGTGATTGCAGATCAAATGAGTCGAACGGCTTGATCACGGATATTCCCCGACATAATAGAAGGTTCCGTAATGGTCGGGCGTGCAATAGACCGACCCTGATCCCGATTTAGGCGTCAACAATCTTTCGCCGCCACGAATCGGCCTTGTACAGCCCGCAAAGGAGCAGACAGGCAAGTCAGCAGTTGCGTTGACGTCCCATTCGCGATATGCACCTCCGGGCAGATCGCCAGCCTTGTTGGCCCAACTCCCATTACCCTCATATCCCGGCACCTTACCGATACCGCCAGCCCTGCTCTTTACCTTATCCAACATGTCGAACGCCTTGGCGGGGGCCGGCCCCTCTACTACTCCCGCTCCACCAGGGCTGCCGGACGCCCCGCCATGTCGGCCACACAATGAGCCATTCCGCGCAAGCAGGCGGTAGCAGTCAGTAGCTGTCCGGAATGCCGGGTAGGCGTCGGACGCGCCAGATCAGGCGGGGTACGGAGAAAAGACGCAGAACCCCGATACGAAGTGGTCCTTC
>NZ_POTX01000031.1 GCF_003236305.1 Micromonospora endophytica
AGTGGTCTAGGAGGGTGCGGAGGGCTTTGAGGTCGGGTTCGGTGGGGTGCCAGGTGCCGGCCTCGGCGTTGGCGCGGACCTGGGCGGGGGTGGTGGCCCCGGCGATCACCGAGGTCACCGCCGGCTGGGCGGCCAGCCCGCCGATCGCCACGTGCAGCATCGACACCCCCCGCTCGGCGGCGTACGCCTCGATGCCCTCGATGGTGTCCCAGTCGGCGGCGGCCAGGCGCTGGGCGTACCGGCCGCCACCGGCGAGCCGGCTGCCCGCGGGCGGCTCCGCACCGCGCTTGTACTTGCCGGTGAGCAGCCCGTTGGCCAGCGGGAAGAAGGGCAGCATGCCGAGGCCGAAGCGCTCGCAGGCGGGCAGCACCTCGATCTCGGCGTCCCGGTTGAGCAGACTGTAGTGGTTCTGCGCGCTGACGAAGCGGGTCAGCCCCCGGGTCTTCGCCGTCCAGTCGGCGTCGGCGATCTGCCAGCCGGTGAAGTTGGAGTTGCCCAGGTAGCGCACCTTGCCGGCGCGGACCAGGTCGTCCAGGGCGGTAAGGGTCTCGTCGATCGGGGTGCCCGGGTCGGGCTCGTGGAACTGGTACAGGTCGATGTAGTCGGTGTCGAGCCGGCGCAGCGACGCCTCGACCGCCCGGATCACGTACCGCCGCGAGCCGCGTACCCCGAAGTCCCGGCCGTTGCCGCCACCCATCGACATGCCGAACTTGGTGGTCACCACCACGTCGTCCCGGCGTCCCTTCAGAGCCGCACCGAGCTGCGTCTCCGACGCGCCGTGCGGCTCGCCGTAGATGTCGGCGGTGTCGAAGAAGTTGATTCCGACGTCGAGGGCGGCGTCGACCACCGCGCGGGTGCCGTCGAGGTCGAGTTTGCGGCCGAAATTGTTGCAGCCGATCCCCACCACTGACACCACGAGCCCGGAGTCGCCCAGCCGGCGATAGGTCATCTCAGTCACGAGATCAACCTTATGTCGCAGCGCGGAGCGCTGGTGGGGTGAGTGGCCCGATGGTGCCGGTCGGTCACCCGAGCGCGTCGATGACCAACCGCCGGGCCTGCGCGAGCGTCCGCGCCAGCTCCGGTGGGGTACGCCCCACCGCGCCGAGCAGCGCCTGTGCCCGGGCCGCGAAGTCGGCGGGCGCACCCGGCAGCCGCCCGGCGCTGGCGATCATGCCTTTCTCGTTGACCAGCCACCGCCGGTCCCGGCCGTGCAATGTGTGGACGATCACTCCGATGGCCCGGAAGAGGCAGCCGGCCACATAGCCGGCGTCACCGGCGGCCATGCCCTTCGCCGCCGCGTCGAGCAGGAACCCGGCCTCCCAGCTCCCGTCCACCAGGGCCCGCGCCAGTGCGGGCGGGTACGCGAGCACCTGCGCCCGCAACGCGGCCAACTCTCCAGTCGGGTCACCGAGCAGCCGACCGAGGGCGACCTCCCCGGCGTACGTGTGCGAGTAGAAGCCGAGCGGATGTCCCGCCTGCACCTCGACTGTGTAGCGGCCGGCGCGGCAGTCGGACCAGACGTCGCGTACCCGGTCGAGATCGCGGTAGATCCAGTCCACCGCCACCCCGTCGACCCGCAGCCAGCCGCCACCGTTCACCCACGGCCCCCAACCGCCGGGCGCGGTGAGTTCGACAGCGTCGTCGGCGATCGAGGCGGCCACCGCACGCAGCCCCGCGACGTCGAGCGGCCCCCGGTAGTACAGGCCCAGGTCCCAGTCGGAGTCGGGGCGGTGGTCGCCCCGGGACCGGCTACCGCCGAGCGCCACCGCGACCACCCCGTCGACCGCACAGAGCCGCTCGATCAGCTCGTCGTCGATCACGCCACGTCCCACACCGGCTCGTCGGTCTCCACCACCTCGCCGTCGTTGCGGAACAGCAGGAAGCGGTCGAAGGTCCGGGTGAACCAGCGGTCGTGGGTCACCGCCAGCACGGTGCCGGCGAACGCGGCCAGCCCGGCCTCCAGCGCCTCCGCCGAGGCCAGGTCGAGGTTGTCGGTCGGCTCGTCGAGCAGCAGCAGGGTGGCCCCGGACAGCTCCAGCAGCAGCACCAGGAACCGCGCCTGCTGCCCGCCGGAGAGGGTGCCGAAGCGCTGGTCGCCCTGCCCGGCCAGGTCGTACCGGCTGAGCGCGGCCATCGCCGCGTGCCGGTCCATGCCGGCCCGGTGCTCGTCACCCCGCCAGAGAATCTCGACGAGCGTCTTCGCCATCAGTTCCGGCCGGTCGTGGGTCTGGGAGAAGTGGCCGGGACGGACCCGGGCGCCGAGCCGGGCCACCCCGTCGTGCGCCACCGGCGCGAGCGCCGCCGCTCCGTCGACGGGGCCGTTGGCCGGGTCGGGGTCGGTGCCGCCCCGGGCCAGCAGCCGCAGGAAGTGCGACTTGCCGGTGCCGTTGGCGCCGAGCACCGCGACCCGGTCGCCGTACCACACCTCCAGGTCGAAGGGGTAGGTCAGGCCGTCGAGTTCGAGCTGTTCGCAGACGAGCGCGCGTTTGCCGGTGCGCCCGCCGGTCAGCCGCATCCGGATGTCCTGCTCCTTCGGCGGTACGGGCGGCGGCCCGGCCTCCTCGAACTTACGCAACCGGGTCTGCGCCGACTGGTACCGGGATGCCATGTCCGAGTTGTACGCGGCCTTCTGCTTGTACATCAGCATCTGCTCACGCAGCTTCTGGTGCTCCTCGTCCCACCGTTTGCGGAGTTCGTCGAGTCGGGCGTGGCGGGCCAACCGGGCGGCGTGCCAGCTCGCGAAGCCGCCCGGGTGCACCCAGGCGCTGCCACCCTCCACGGCGACCACCCGGTCGGCGGTGTGCGCCAGCAGTTCCCGGTCGTGCGAGACGTAGAGCACCGACTTGTTGGACTCCCGCAGCCGCGCCTCCAACCAGCGTTTGCCCGGCACGTCGAGGAAGTTGTCCGGCTCGTCGAGCAGCAGCACCTCCTCCGGCCCGCGCAGCAGCAGCTCCAGCGCGAAGCGTTTCTGCTGCCCACCGGAGAGGGTGCGGACCGGTCGCTGCCGGGCGGTCTCCCAGGGCAGGTCCAGCACGATGGTGGCGACGGTGTCGAAGAGCACCTCGGCGTCGTACCCGCCGGCCTCGCCCCAGGCGGCGAGCGCTTCGGCGTACGCCAGCTGGGCCTGGGCCGCAGCGGTGCTGTACTTGCCGCGCAGCTCGGCCGCGCGCATGGCCGCCTCCGTCTGGGCCAGCCGGCGACCGGCCTCGGGCAGCGGCGGAGGGGCGAGCGACAGCGCCAGGTCGGCGAGCGTCGACTCGTCGCCGATCATGCCGATGAACTGCCGCATCACGCCCAGCCCACCGGTGCGGGCGATGGCGCCGGTACGCACCGGCAGGTCGCCGGCGACCATCCGCAGCAGCGTCGTCTTGCCGGCGCCGTTCGGTCCGACCAATGCCACCTTGGCGCCCTCGCCGACCCGGAACGACACGTCGGCGAAGAGTTCCCGCCCGTCGGGCAGGGTGTGCCCGACCGCCGCCACATCCACGTATCCCACGTCGGCATCCTGCCGGAGCCGGGTGGGTGGGCCAACCGATTACCCGCGTCGGCCGTTCACCGCGTGACGCGGAGCACCCGGAAGCCCTTCTGGCTGGCGTGCCGCTCGACCTGCCAACCTTCGTCACCGAGCCAGCGGTGCAGCGAGTCGCCGCCGAGGTGGCGGGCCACCACCAGCCAGGCCACCCCGTCCGGGGCCAGCCTGGGCAGCCACCGCCGCAGCAACTGGTGCAACCCGTCCTTGCCGATCCGGATCGGCGGATTGGACCAGAGCTGCGCGAAGTCGAGGTCTGCGGGCACCTCGTCGGGTGTCGCCACCCGCACCCGGTCGGCGACGCCGAGCCGGGTCGCGTTGGCGGCGGTCAGTTCGCGCGCCCGCTCGTTGACGTCGACCGCCCAGACCGTGGCTGCCGGTGCGAGCGTCGCCAGGGTGCAGGTGATCGGACCGAATCCACAGCCGAGGTCGAGCAGCGCTCCGGTGGTGGCGGGACCGGGCAGTTCGCCCTTACGCAGCAGTACGGCGGTGCCGAGGTCGAGCCGGTTGGCCGAGAAGACCCCGGCCGAGGAGGCCAGGGTGTAGTCACGGCCGGCGACGGTGAACCGCACCTCGCGCGGCTGAGCGGGCGCGCTGGGTTCGGCGGTGAAGTAGTGGTCCCCGGTCACGCCGGCAATTGTCGCATCGGGCTTGGGCCGGCAGCGGAACGGGAGCCGGGCAGCGGTGGCCGGCGGTCATCGCGATTTCTGGAAAATACCTTCTAAAGGGACAAACCTCCCTACTCTGGACAGCATGGTTTATCGGTATGACTCCGATGAGGACGCATACGGCCCGTACCGGGACGACGAGCCCGAGACCCGCGCGTCGGGAAGCACCCCGCCCGCAGGGGGGCCGTCCCCCTCGCGCTTCCCGGTGCCGTCGCTGCCGCGTCCCAATCAGCTTTTCCTGCCCTCGGCGGCACCGGCGGCCCCACCGCCGCAGCAACCACCGCCGCAGCAACCACCGGCGCAGCGTCAGTCGGCACCGCCGCCGCGCGTCGCCGCCCGCGGCTGGCAGGTGGTGATCGGTGGTGCCGCCGTCCTGGTGCTTGTCGCGCTCGTCGGTCTCACCGTCGCGACCCTGCTCGACCGGGGCCAGCCGACCGACCAGACGGCCGCGCCGAACCCCACCGTGCAGACCACCCAAGACACCGAGGCGGGCGACCTCGACAACCGCGACACCGACCAGGCGCCCCTCACCGCGCGGGAGGTCTTTCCGGCCAGCACGGTCGTCGTCGGCGACAACCAGACGACGTACGAGGTGCGGCGCACCCAGTCCAGCGCCAGTTGCCCGGTGGCCGCCACCGACGAGGTGGCCGACCTGCTGGTGCGGCTCGGCTGCAACCAGGTGGTCCGCGCCACCCTCCGCGCGCCGGACCAGGAGCACCTGGTCACCGCGGGTCTGTTCAACCTGACCGACCGGTCCAGCGCCGAACGGGCCCGGGACCGGATCCGCCAGGTCCTCGACGACCGGCAGGGCCGGTTCCGGGGCATGCCGGCAGACGACGAGACCGAGATCATCGCCACTGCGCCGGCCCGGGTCGGCTGGCAGGTACGCGGCCACTACCTCGCGTACGCGGTGGTCGCCCGGGTCGACGGGGAAGCCATCCACTCCGGCGACACCCGGGTCCGCGAGATCCTGTTCGACCTGCTCGAACTGCACCTGAACAAGGGCGTGCTGGACCGGCGGGCCGAGGGCGGGACCGCCCAGCAGCCGACCGCCGAGCCGACCGAGGAGAGCAGCGGCCAGGACGAGTCCATCGAGGACTGACAGAGCGGACGACGCGGGCGGCCGACGCAGGCTCAGGTCTCGACCGGCACCCGGAGTCGCCGGGTCGCCTCGGCCCGGCGCAGGTACTCGGCGGGATCTTCCGGATAGCCCACCGCCACCAGGGTCAGCCCGTGCGCCGGTGCCACACTCACCTCGCTGGACCGTTCCCGCCGGGTGAGCAGACCCGCCGGCCACGTCGGGGGCCGCCGCCCCTCCCCCACCGCCAGCATGGCACCCACCAGGCTGCGCACCATGGCCTGACAGAAGGCGTCGGCCTGCACGGTGGCGACGAGAATGCCGTCGGCGTCGCGCCGCCAGTCCAGCCGGGTCACCTCCCGCAGCGTGGTGGCGTTCTCCTTACGCCGGCAGTACGCGGCGAAGTCGTGCTCCCCCACCAGACCGGCCGCGGCAGCGGCGAGCCGGTCCAAATCGAGCGCTCGCGGCCAGGCCAGGATCTCGTGTCGACGCAGCGGCTCGGCACCCCACGGCGCATCGGTGACCCGGTACTCGTACCTGCGGAAGGTCGCCGAGAAACGGGCGTCGAAGGTGGTGGGCACCGGGGCCATCGCCCGCACCCGGACGTCGGGTGGCAGCAGCCGGGCCAGTCGACGCAGCAGGCGGTCCGCGTGCGCCTGCCAGACCTCGGCGGGTAGGTCGAGGTGACAGACCTGCCCGCTGGCGTGCACCCCGGCGTCGGTGCGTCCCGCCACGGTCAACCCGGTGGCGGTGCCGGCGCCGAGGACCAGATCCAGCGCCCCGACCAGCACTCCGGCGACCGTACGCCGATCCGGCTGGGCGGCCCATCCGGAGAAGTCCGTGCCGTCGTACGCCACGTCCAGCCGCAGCCGGATCCGCTCCTGCACGTCGTACCTCCTAGACGGGTCGGGCCCGGCACCCCAGGGGGTACCGGGCCCGACGACGGCCTGGATCAGGCCTTGCCTTCCTCGGTGGCCAGGTCGCTGTCCTCGCGGGCGGCGGCGGTGTCACCCGACGCCGACACCGGAGCCTCGGCGTCCTGGTCGCCCGAGCGCGCGGCCGGGGTCTCCTCGGCCGGGGCCAGCGCCTCGACCTTGTCCTGCTGAGCGGCCTTGCGGCCGGCGGTCTTCTGGTTCGCCTTGGGCTCGGCGACCTGAAGCTCCTCGACCAGCTCGATGACGGCCATCGGCGCGTTGTCACCCTTGCGCGGACCGACCTTCACGATCCGGGTGTAGCCACCGTTGCGGTTGGCGTACCGCGGCGCGATCTGGTCGAACAGGGCGTAGACCACGTCCTTGTCCCGGACCACGGTCAGCACCCGCCGACGCGCGGCGAGGTCGCCCCGCTTGGCCTTGGTGATCAGCTGCTCGGCGAGCGGACGCAGCCGCCGGGCCTTGGTCTCGGTGGTCTTGATCCGACCGTGCTGGAACAGCGAGGTGGCCAGGTTGGCCAGCATCAGCCGCTCGTGCGCGGGGCTGCCGCCGAGGCGGGCGCCTTTGGTGGGCGTGGGCATGCTTGGTGCTCCTCAGGTGTGGCGGCAGCGCGGACTAGAGCTGCTCGGTCTCGCGGTAGTCGTCGGTGTCGTAGTCGGCCTCGCCGAAGGCATCCACGACGTGCGCCGGGTCGAAGTTCGGAGCCGAGTCCTTCAGCCCCAGACCCATCCCGGCGAGCTTCATCTTGACCTCGTCGATCGACTTCTGGCCGAAGTTGCGGATGTCGAGAAGGTCGGCCTCGGTACGCCCGATGAGCTCACCAACGGAGTTGATGCCCTCGCGCTTGAGGCAGTTGTAGGAGCGGACGGTCAGGTCCAGCTCCTCGATCGGCAGGGCCAGGTCCGCCGCCAGCTGCGCGTCCTGCGGGGACGGGCCAATGTCGATGCCCTCCGCCGTCTCGTCCAGCTCCCGGGCCAGCCCGAACAGCTCCACAAGCGTCGAGCCGGCCGAGGCCAGCGCGGTACGCGGGCCCATCGACGGCTTGGTCTCGACGTCGATGATGAGCCGGTCGAAGTCGGTCCGCTGCTCGACCCGGGTCGCCTCGACCCGGTACGTCACCTTGAGCACCGGCGAGTAGATCGAGTCGACCGGGATCCGGCCGATCTCGGCGCCCGCCTGCTTGTTCTGCGCCGCCGTGACGTAGCCCCGGCCCCGCTCGACGGTCAGCTCCATGTCGAGCCGGCCCTTGCCGTTGAGGGTGGCGAGCTTCAGGTCCGGGTTGTGCACCGAGACACCGGCCGGGGGCTGGATGTCACCGGCGGTCACGTCGCCCGGGCCCTGCTTGCGCAGGTACATGCTGACCGGCTCGTCGTGCTCGGAGCTGACGCAGAGCTCCTTGATGTTCATGACGAGCTCGACCACGTCCTCCTTGACCCCGGGGATCGTGGTGAACTCGTGCAGGACACCGTCGATCTTGATCGAGGTGACCGCCGCACCCGGGATGGACGACAGCAGCGTACGCCGCAGCGAGTTGCCCAGGGTGTAGCCGAAGCCCGGCTCCAGCGGCTCGATGGTGAACCGGGACCGGGTCTCGTTGATCGACTCCTCGGAGAGGGTCGGTCGCTGGCTGATGAGCATCTTTTCTCTTCTCTTCCGGGGCGCCCGCTATTTGACGCCCACGACACAAACTGTTCCGGTGGCCCGCCCACCGGGCGGGCCACCGCAACGAGCCCTTACTTCGAGTAGAGCTCGACGATCAGCTGCTCCTGGACCTGGGTGTCGATCACCTGGCGGGCCGGGAGCGAGTGCACGAGGATCTTCATCTGGCTCGGGATCGCCTCCAGCCACGCCGGGACGGTCTTCGAGCCGGCCTCACCCTGCGCCACCAGGAACGGGGTGAGTTCCTTGCTCTTGCCACGCACCTCGATGATGTCGTGTGCGCTGACCCGGTACGACGGGATGTCGACCTTCTTGCCGTTCACCGTGAAGTGACCGTGCTTGACCAGCTGACGGGCCATGTCCCGGGACTTGGCGTAGCCAGCCCGGTAGACCACGTTGTCCAGCCGCGACTCGAGGATCTGCAGGAGGACCTCACCGGTCTTGGCCTGCTTGGCCACGGCCTCCTCGTAGTAACCGCGGAACTGCTTCTCCAGCACGCCGTAGACCCGGCGAGCCTTCTGCTTCTCACGGAGCTGGAGCAGGTACTCCGTCTCCTTGGTGCGGCCGCGGCCGTGCTGCCCGGGCGGGAACGGCCGGGACTCGAACGGGCACTTCGGGCCATCGCACTTGCTGCCCTTGAGGAACAGCTTCATCTTCTCCCGCCGGCAACGGCGGCAGTCAGCACCGGTGTAACGAGCCATCTCTCTCTAACCTCTCAGACCCGGCGACGCTTCGGCGGACGGCACCCGTTGTGCGGCTGCGGGGTGACGTCGGAGATCTGCCCGACCTCCAGACCCACCGCCTGCAACGAACGGATGGCGGTCTCCCGGCCGGAGCCGGGGCCCTTGACGAACACGTCGACCTTGCGCATGCCGTGCTCCATCGCCCGACGCGCGGCGGCCTCGGCGGCGAGCTGCGCGGCGAACGGGGTCGACTTGCGGGAGCCCTTGAAGCCAACCTGGCCCGCGGAGGCCCAGGAGATGACGGCACCGGTCGGGTCCGTGATGGACACGATGGTGTTGTTGAAGGTGCTCTTGATGTGCGCCTGCCCGTGGGCGACGTTCTTGCGTTCCTTGCGCCGGACCTTCTTGACGGCGGCTCCGGCACGAGCCTTCGGTGGCATAAGTCTGTGCGCTCCTAATTACTTCTTGCCGGGCTTCTTCTTGCCGGCGACCGTCCGCTTCGGGCCCTTGCGGGTGCGGGCGTTGGTCCGCGTCCGCTGGCCACGGACCGGCAGGCCCCGGCGGTGCCGGATGCCGGCGTAGCAGCCGATCTCGACCTTGCGGCGGATGTCAGCGGCGACCTCGCGGCGCAGGTCACCTTCTACCTTGTAGTTGCCCTCGATGTGGTCACGGAGCTGAACCAGCTCCTCGTCCGTGAGGTCCCGGGCGCGCTTGTCCGGCGAGATGCCGGTGGCAGCGAGCGTCTCCAGGGCGCGGGTGCGTCCCACGCCGAAGATGTAGGTGAGCGCGATCTCCAACCGCTTGTCGCGGGGGAGGTCCACGCCGACTAGACGTGCCATGTGCGGGCGTACTCCTCGTGATGTGTGTCGGAGGTGTGGACCCGTCCCACCCCGCTACCGACCTTCCGGCTCCCCGACGCGGTGTCGCGCCGGCGACCGGAACCGGTCGTTGCCCAAGCGGGCCCCGGCCTCCGACCGGGGGTCAACCACGAGTGTGTACGCGTCGCGTACCGCCCGCGGCTGGAACGAGCATGTGACATGTGTTGGCAGGATCTGCCCGCCTGGCCTCGCCTCGGCCGGCCGTCGAACTTCCGACCGGACGCTACGGTTCAGCCCTGGCGCTGCTTGTGGCGCGGGTCGGTGCAGATGACCATGACCCGGCCGTGCCGGCGGATCACCCGGCACTTGTTGCAGATCCTCTTGACGCTCGGCTTGACCTTCACGGTTGCCTTACTTCCCATCTGGCCCGGCGCCACGAGGCGCGACACCGGACGTCGAAGACGGACACGGGACGATTCCGGGCCGCCGTCAGGCTTACTTGTAGCGGTAGACGATGCGCCCGCGAGTCAGGTCGTACGGCGAGAGCTCGACGACGACCCGGTCCTCCGGCAGGATGCGGATGTAGTGCTGCCGCATCTTGCCGCTGATGTGAGCCAGCACCTTGTGGCCGTTGGCGAGCTCCACCCGGAACATGGCGTTCGGCAGGGGCTCGATGACCCGACCTTCGATCTCGATGGCTCCGTCTTTTTTCGGCATGTCCTCCGCTGTCCTGACGTCGATTACTCCGGACGGCCCACAACGTCTTACACGGTCGTCTGATCAAGATCAGAGTCCCGCGCCAGCCGCGGCTCCGCGTCCCACCGAAGCGCTGGTGGGCATGGCGGAGTGGACGCTGCGCGCCGATCAGAAAGTGTACGCCCGCCGACACGCCGCCGCCAAACCGACCCTCCCCCTACCCCAAACCGGCGCGCCGATCTAGGGGTAATCGTCGTCGCTGGAGATCAACTCACCGCGATTACCCCTAGATCGACGCGTGCAGGACGTACGGGTCAGCCAGCCGGCGACGTGCTCGGCTCGCGGCTGGTCACCAGGTCGCCGAGGCGGGCCCGCCCGCCGTCCGGTGCGGTGAGCACCCAGACCCCGTCCGGCAGCAGCGCCATGGTGTGCTCGACGTGCGCGGCCCGCGAGCCGTCCCGGGTGACCACCGTCCAACCGTCGGCGAGTTCGACGGTACGCGGCGAACCCAGCGTGATCATCGGCTCGATGGCCAGCGCCATGCCCGGCACCAGACGGGGGCCCTTACCCGGGCGCCCATGGTTGAGCACGTGCGGGTCCTGGTGCATCTCCGTGCCGATGCCGTGCCCGCCGTATCCGTCGACGATGCCGTAGCGGCCGGCCCGGCGTACCGCCCTCTCGACCGCGTGGGAGATGTCGGTGAGCCGGCCCTTGCCACTGGCCGCGCCACGGGCGGCCACGGCGATGCCGGCCCACATCGCGTCCTCGGCCACCTCCGCCATCCGCAGCAGCGCCGGATCGACCTCGCCCACGCCTACCGTGATCGCCGCGTCGCCGTGCCACCCGTCGAGCACCGCGCCGCAGTCGATCGAGATCAGGTCGCCCTCGGCGAGGGTCTGCTCGGGCGATGGGATGGCGTGCACGACCTGCTCGTTGACCGAGGAGCAGATGGACGCCGGAAAGCCGTGGTAGCCCTTGAAGGACGGGACCGCACCGGCCTCCCGGATGGTCGCCTCGGCGATCGCGTCCAGGTCGGCCGTGCTCACCCCGGGAGCCACTGCCTCCCGCATCCGCCGCAGCGCCTCCGCGACCACCAGACCGGCGGCACGCATCTTCTCGATCTGCTCGGGGGTCTTCAGCTGGATGTCCAGCTGGGGACGACGCATGGAGGCGCTACCTTTCCTTACCGACACAGCGGGGCACGTCGGACGTACCCCGCTGTGCGCACTCTATCCGGCTGGCGACTACGCCGACCTCAGCCTCCGTACGACCGGAGGGCGTCGATCGCGCGGACCGTGACATCCTCGACCGGGCCGGTGGCGTCGATGCCGACCAGCTTGCCCTGGGCACCGTAGTAGTCCACGAGCGGTGCGGTCTTCTCGGCGTACTCACGCAGCCGGGCGGCGATGGTCTCCGGCTTGTCGTCGTCACGCTGGAACAGCTCGGCACCACACCTGTCGCAGATGCCCTCGCGGCTGGTCGGGTCGAACTCGACGTGCCAGATCTTGCCGCAGCCTCGGCAGGTGCGCCGGCCGGAGAGCCGCCGGATCACCTCGTCGTCGTCGACCACCAGTTCCAGCACCAGCTCCAGCGCGGTGCCCAGGTCGGCGAGGAGCTTGTCCAGCGCCGCGGCCTGCGGGGTGGTGCGCGGGAACCCGTCGAGCAGGAAGCCCTCAGCGGCGTCCGCCTCGGCGAGCCGGTCCCGCACCATGTTGATGGTGACCTCGTCCGGGACCAGCTTGCCGGCGTCCATGTAGCGCTTGGCCTCCACGCCCAGCGGCGTGCCCTGCGACACGTTGGCGCGGAAGATGTCGCCGGTGGAGATCTTCGGCACGGAGAGGTGCGCGGCGATGAACTCCGCCTGTGTGCCCTTGCCAGCGCCCGGCGGGCCAACCAGAACCAGTCTCATCTACCGCAGGAACCCTTCGTAGTTCCGCTGCATCAGCTGGCTCTCGATCTGCTTGCTGGTTTCGAGAGCCACGCCGACCATGATCAGCACAGCGGTCCCGCCGAACGGGAAGTTGAGGTACTGCTGCCGGTCCAGCCAGATGAAGAAGAAGTTCGGCAGGATCGAGATCGTCGCGAGGTACAGCGCGCCCGGCAGGGTGATCCGGCTCAGGATGAAGTCCAGGTAGTCGGCGGTCGGCTTGCCGGGGCGGATGCCCGGCACGAAGCCGCCGTACTTCTTCATGTTGTCCGCGACCTCGGTCGGGTTGAACGTGATCGAGACGTAGAAGTACGTGAAGAAGATGATCAGCAGGAAGTAGACCGCGATGTAGATCGGGCTGGTCGGGTCGACCAGGTTGTTCTGGATCCACGCCTGGGTCTTGCCCGGGTCGTTCTGGTCGAAGAACTGGAGCGCCAGCTGCGGCAGGTAGAGCAGCGACGAACCGAAGATGACCGGGATGACACCCGCCTGATTGACCTTCAGCGGGATGTAGGTCGAGGTGCCGCCGTACATCCGCCGGCCGATCATGCGCTTGGCGTACTGCACCGGGATCCGGCGCTGGGCCTGCTCGATGAAGGTGACAGCGGTGATGACCACCAGCACCAAGGCGATGACCAGGAGGAACTTCCACCAGCCCTGGCTCTCCTTGATCCGCCAGCCCTCGCTGGGCAGCCGGGCGGCGATCGAGGTGAAGATCAGGACGGACATGCCGTTGCCGACGCCGCGGTCGGTGATCAGCTCACCGAGCCACATGACCACGCCGGTGCCGGCGGTCATCGTCATCACCAGGATGGACAGCGTCAGCCAGTCCGGGATGCCGGTGCCGGTCGGGATGATCTCCTCGTTGCACATGTTGTTGAACAGCTGGCCGGAGCGGGCCAGCGCGACGAAGGCCGAGGCCTGAAGGACACCCAGGCCCAGGGTCAGGTAGCGGGTGTACTGCGTGATCTTCGCCTGGCCGGCCTGGCCCTCCTTGCGGAGCTGCTCCAGACGCGGGATGACCACTGTCAGCAGCTGAAGGATGATCGACGCGGTGATGTAGGGCATGATGCCCAGCGCGAAGATCGACAGCTGGAGCAGCGCGCCGCCGGAGAAGAGGTCGAGCAGGTTCAGGACGCCCGTCGAGCCCTCGACGGCCTCCAGGCACTTCTGCACGTTGCCGTACGAGACACCGGGGCTAGGCACGGTCGCGCCAAGGCGGTAGACCGCGATGATGCCGACTGTGAACAGCAGCTTCTTGCGCAGGTCAGGCGTACGGAACGCACTGAGAAAGGCGGACAGCAACTTCTTCCTCCTGCGCGAGGCGGGCCGCCGGTCGTCCCTGGCGGTTCGGGGTGGGTGCCGGGCAAGTGCCCGATATCCATGGCTGGGAAGGGACTCTAACAGCCCGATCCCGGTCCGGGCAGATGTGCCCGGCGACATAAACCAGATCCGATGTTACCGGGCGCAGCCGCCCGGTGGAGAGCACGGCGCCCGCCAGCTGGGATCAACTGGCGGGCACCAAGCATTTGCGCAGCTTACAGCTCGGTAACCGAGCCACCGGCTGCAGCGATCTTCTCCTTGGCCGACGCGCTGAACGCGTGCGCCGAAACCTGGAGCGCCACACCGCCGAGGTCCCCGGTGCCGAGAACCTTGACCGGCTGACCCTTGCGGACCGCGCCGGCCTCGACCAGCTCGGCCGGGCCGATCTGGCCACCGTTCGGGAACAGTTCGGCCAGACGGTCCAGGTTGACCACCTGGAAGACCACCTTGAACTTGTTCTTGAAGCCCTTCAGCTTCGGCAGACGCATGTGGATGGGCATCTGCCCACCCTCGAACGCCGCCGAGATGTTCTTCCGGGCCTTCGAGCCCTTGGTACCGCGACCGGCGGTCTTGCCCTTGGAGCCCTCACCGCGACCCACCCGGGTCTTCGCGGTCTTGGCTCCCGGTGCCGGGCGCAGGTGGTGGACCTTGATCGTCATTACTCGACCTCCTCGACCTTCACGAGGTGGCTCACCTTGAAGATCATGCCGCGAATCTCCGGCCGGTCCTCCTTGACCACCACGTCGTTGATCCGCTTCAGGCCGAGCGAACGCAGCGACTCACGCTGGTTGTGCTTGGTCCCGATGTCGGAACGGACCTGGGTGACCTTCAGCCGTGCCATCAGGACGCCACCTCCGCCCGCGAGGCCAGCATGGCGGCCGGAGCAACGTCCTCCACCGGCAGGCCCCGACGCGCGGCGACGGCCTCCGGGGACTCAAGCCCCTTCAGCGCGGCCACCGTAGCGTGCACGATGTTGATCGGGTTCGACGAACCGAGGCTCTTGGAGAGCACGTCGTGGATTCCCGCGCACTCCAGCACGGCACGGACCGGACCACCGGCGATGACACCCGTACCGGCCGAGGCCGGCTTGAGCAGCACCACACCGGCGGCGTCCTCGCCCGTGATCGGGTGCGGGATCGACTGACCGATCCGCGGCACCTTGAAGAAGTGCTTCTTGGCCTCCTCGACACCCTTGGCGATCGCCGCAGGCACCTCCTTGGCCTTTCCGTAACCCACGCCCACGGTGCCGTCACCGTCGCCCACGATCACCAGGGCGGTGAAGCTGAAGCGACGACCACCCTTCACGACCTTGGCGACACGGTTGATCGCGACGACCCGCTCGAGGTGCGGGGTCTTCTCGGCGGGCGCGTTTCCGCGGCCGCCCTCACGGCGGTTGTCGCGGCGACCACCCTCGTTGCCACCGGACCCGCCGCCACGGCGCTGTTGACCTGGCATCAGCAGCCTTCCTCTCTCTCGTGACGGGGTTTCTAGAACTCGAGCCCGGCTTCGCGGGCGGCGTCAGCCAGCGCGGCTACCCGCCCCGCGTACCGACTGCCACCGCGGTCGAAGACGACCTTGGAGACGCCAGCGGCCTTGGCCCGCTCGGCGAGCAGGGCCCCGACCTTGCCAGCCAGGACGCTCTTGTCGCCCTCCGTGCCGCGCAGCGAGGCGTCCAGGGTCGAGGCCGACGCCAGGGTGTGACCCTTGGTGTCGTCCACGATCTGGGCCACGATGTGCCGCAGCGAACGGGTGACGACCAGGCGCGGACGCTCGGCGGTGCCGCTGACGTTCTTGCGGACCCGGAAGTGCCGACGCGCACGCCCGACGGCACGCTTGGCGGCAACGCCGCGGCGGCGCTTGAGCAGCGTGGCGCTCACTTCTTACCTGCCTTTCCGGCCTTGCGGCGAATGACCTCGCCCTGGTACTTCACGCCCTTGCCCTTGTAGGGCTCCGGCGGGCGGATCTTCCGGATGTTGGCGGCGACCTCACCGACCAACTGCTTGTCGATGCCGGCCACGTGGAACAGCGTCGGCTTCTCCACCGTGAAGGTGATGCCGTCCGGCGCCTGCACCGGTACCGGGTGCGAGAACCCGAGCGCGAACTCCAGGTCCTTGCCCTTGGCGGTGACCCGGTAACCGGTACCGGCGATCTCCAGGCTCTTACGGTAGCCCTCGGTGACCCCGACGATCATGTTGGCGACCAGGGTACGGCTCAGGCCGTGCAGCTCCTTGGCCTTGCGCTCGTCGTTCGGGCGGTTGACGTTCAGCTGCCCGTCCTCGGCCCGCTCAATCGTGATGGGCTCGGCCAGGGTGTGCGACAGCTCGCCCTTGGGGCCCTTGACCTTGACGGTCTGACCGTCGATCGTCACGTCGACGCCGGAGGGCACCGGGATCGACTTACGTCCAATACGCGACATTTCTACCTGTCTCCCGTTACCAGACGAAGGCGAGGACTTCCCCGCCAACGCTCCGCTTGCGGGCCTGCCGGTCGGTGAGCAGCCCCTGGGACGTCGAAATGATCGCCACGCCCAGCCCGCCGAGCACCCGGGGGAGCCCGTCCGACTTGGCGTACACCCGCAGACCGGGCTTGGAGACGCGCTTGATGCCGGCCAGGCTCCGCTCCCGGTTCTGGCCGTACTTCAGCTCGACGACCAGTCGCTTGCCGACGGCACCCTCTTCGGGCTCCTCGACCAACCAGGTGGCGATGTAACCCTCGGTCTTGAGGACCTCGGCGATGTTCGCCTTGATCTTCGAGTAGGGCATCGTCACCCGGTCGTGGTACGCCTGGTTGGCGTTACGCAGACGCGTGAGCATGTCTGCGATCGGGTCGGTCATCGTCATGAAACTCGTCAACCTTTCTCGCCGGGGTTCCCGCGACTCGCGCAGGCCTACGGCGAAGAGACAGTCCAGCTAACGCCCGTGGCGCGCCGGGCTATTACCAGGAAGCCTTGGACACGCCGGGCAGCTCACCGCGGTGAGCCATCTCCCGGATGCACACCCGGCAGAGCCCGAACTTGCGGTAGACCGCCTTGGGACGCCCGCACCGCTGGCAGCGGGTGTACGCGCGAACCGAGAACTTCGGCTTCGCGGCCGCCTTGAGGATCAGCGCCTTCTTGGCCATCTCAGTTCTCCTTGAACGGGAAGCCCAGGAGCTTCAACAGCGCCCGGCCCTCGTCGTCGGTCGTGGCGGTGGTGACCACCGTGATGTCCATGCCCCGCTGGCGATCGATCTTGTCCTGGTCGATCTCGTGGAACACCGACTGCTCGGTCAGACCGAACGTGTAGTTGCCGTGCCCATCGAGCTTGCGCCCGTCCAGGCCGCGGAAGTCACGGATACGCGGCAGCGCGATGGAGAGCAGCCGGTCCAGGAACTCCCACATCCGGTCGCCGCGCAGGGTCACCTTCGCGCCGATCGGCATGCCCTCCCGCAGCTTGAACTGCGCGATGGACTTCTTCGCCCGCCGGACCAGCGGCTTCTGGCCGGTGATCGTGGCCAGGTCGCGGACCGCGCCGTCGATGAGCTTGGCGTCCCGGGCGGCCTCGCCGACACCCATGTTCACGACGATCTTGACCAGCCGCGGCACCTGCATCGGGTTGCCGTAGCTGCCCTGCTCGCGGAGCTGGGCCACGATCTCGTTGCGGTACCGCTCCTTGAGGCGCGGCATGGTCTTGGTTTCGGTAGCCGTGGTCATCACAGGTCCTTACCGGTGCTACGCGCGATGCGAACCTTCTGGCCGTTCTCGTCGATCCGGTAACCGACGCGAGTCGGCTTGCCGTCGGAGTCCACGACCATCACGTTCGAGACGTGGATCGGGGCCTCCTGGGTGACGATGCCACCGGTCTTGGCGCCACGCTGAGTGGTGCTGATGCGGGTGTGCTTCTTGACCCGGTTCACGCCCTCGACCAGGACCTTGTCCTGCCGCGGGTAGGCCGCAATGACCTTGCCCTTGGCACCCTTGTCCTTGCCGGCGATGACGACGACCGTGTCGCCCTTCTTGACCTTCACGGTCACAACACCTCCGGCGCGAGAGAAATGATCTTCATGAACCGCTTGTCCCGCAGCTCACGGCCGACCGGGCCGAAGATACGAGTGCCACGCGGGTCCCCGCCGTCCTTGATGATGACGGCGGCGTTCTCGTCGAAGCGGATGTACGAACCGTCCGGCCGACGCCTCTCCTTGGCGGTGCGGACGACTACCGCCTTGACGACGTCGCCCTTCTTCACACCGGCACCCGGGATCGCGTCCTTGACGGTGGCGACGATGACGTCGCCGATGCTCGCGTAGCGCCGACCGGAACCACCGAGAACCCGGATGCACAGGATCTCCCGGGCACCCGTGTTGTCGGCGACGCGCAGTCGCGACTCCTGCTGAATCACGTCTATCTCCTATGTCTGCCGGTTCTCCGGCCGCCGGGGCGGCCGGAGCCTGGCGGAACCTGCGCCCGACCGGACCCCGGCCGAGCTCGAGCCTTCGCTACTTGGCCTTCTCGAGGATCTCCACGAGCCGCCACCGCTTGGTGGCGGACAGCGGCCGGGTCTCCATGATCAGGACCCGGTCGCCGATGCCAGCGGCGTTCTGCTCGTCGTGGACCTTGAGCTTGCTGGTCCGGCGCATGATCTTGCCGTACAGCGCGTGCTTGACCCGGTCCTCGACCTCGACGACAACGGTCTTGTCCATCTTGTCGCTGACCACGAGGCCCTCACGCACCTTGCGACGGCCGCGCGTGACGGTGGTGGTGTTCTCGCTCATCCTGCAGTCACCTCAGTCGGCGCGGTCGAGAGCCCCAGCTCACGCTCACGCATGATCGTGTAGATCCGGGCGATCTCCCGACGGATGACCTGCAACCGCCGGTTGTTGTCCAGCTGCCCGGTCGCGCCCTGCACGCGGAGGTTGAACAGCTCCGCCTTGGCCTCACGCAGCTTCGTGACCAGCTCCTCCTGGGAGAGTTCACGCAGCTCCGCGGCCTTAACGCCCGCTGCCATCAGGATTCACCCACTTCGCGCGTCACAATGCGGCACTTCATCGGGAGCTTGTGGATCGCGCGACGCATCGCCTCTCGCGCGATCTGCTCGTTGGGGAAGGACATCTCGAAGAGCACCCGCCCCGGCTTCACGTTGGCGACCCACCACTCCGGCGAGCCCTTACCGGAACCCATCCGGGTCTCGGCCGGCTTCTTGGTGAGGGCCTGGTCCGGGAAGATGGTGATCCAGACCTTGCCGCCACGCTTGATGTGGCGGGTCATCGCGATACGCGCCGACTCGATCTGCCGGTTGGTCACGTACGCCGGCTCCAGAGCCTGGATCCCGAACTCGCCGAACACCACCCGGTTGCCACCCTTGGACGCGCCACTGCGGTCCGGGTGGTGCGGCTTGCGGAAGCCCTTCGGGGGCTTGCGCGGCATCAGCATCTGTCAGCCCTCCTGCTGCGTTTCTGCCGGCTGAGCACCGGTGGCGGCCGCCGCGACAGCACTCGCGTCCACCGGCTCACCGCTCGGCGTCTCGGCCTGCTGCCCGACGGTCGTCGCGGCAGCCCGGCCGGCCTCGGTGCCACCGGAGGTCGTGCCGGACGAACCGGACCGACCACGACGCGGCCGCTCAGGGCGGTCACCGCGCTCCCGGCGCGGGCGCGACGGAGCCTCGGTCGGGGTCTCCCGACCCGGCACCGCGTCGCCCTTGTAGATCCAGACCTTCACGCCGATGCGGCCGAAGGTGGTACGGGCCTCGAAGAAGCCGTACTCGATGTTGGCCCGCAGCGTGTGCAGCGGAACCCGACCCTCGCGGTAGAACTCCGTACGGCTCATCTCGGCGCCGCCGAGGCGACCCGAGACCTGCACCCGGATGCCCTTGCACATCGGGTTCTTCATCGCCGACTGCATCGCCTTGCGCATCGCCCGACGGAAGCTGACCCGGCTGGAGAGCTGCTCGGCCACGCCCTGGGCAACCAGCTGCGCGTCCGACTCGGGGTTCTTCACCTCGATGATGTTCAGCTGCACCTGCTTGCCGGTGAGCTTCTCCAGCTCGCCGCGGATCCGGTCGGCCTCCGCACCCTTACGGCCGATGACGATGCCCGGCCGGGCGGTGTGGATGTCGACGCGGACCCGGTCGCGGGTGCGCTCGATGTCGACCTTCGAAATGCCGGCGCGCTCCAAGCCCTTGGACATCATCCGGCGGATCTTGACATCCTCGCCGATGTAGTCCTTGTAGAGCTTGTCCGCGAACCAGCGGGACTTCCAGTCGGTCGAGATGCCGAGCCGGAACCCGTGCGGGTGAACCTTCTGACCCATTACTCGGCGCCCTCCGTGTTGCTCTGCGTCTCAGCCGGCTCGGTCTGCTTCGCCGGAGCGGTCTTCTTGGCCGACTTCGGCGCGGCCGGCGCAACCGCCTCGACCGCCACGGTGATGTGGCAGGTGCGCTTGCGGATCCGGTATGCCCGGCCCTGCGCCCGCGGCTGGAACCGCTTCATGGTCGGGCCCTCGTCCACGTACGCCTCGCTGACGAGCAGCGCGTCGGGGTCCAGCCGCTCGTTGTTCTCCGCGTTGGCGATCGCACTCGCGAGCACCTTGTACACCTGCTCGCTCGCCGCCTGCGGCGCGAACTGCAGCACCGTGAGCGCCTCCTTCGCGGGCAGGCCGCGGACGAGGTTGACCACCCGGCGCGCCTTCGTCGGCGAGATGCGCACGTGCCGCGCAATCGCCCGCGCGCCCGGAAGCACCGGAGCGTCGCCCTTTCCTGGCATCGCTGTAACCCCTTGATCCTCTATCCGTATGCCCGCGGCGTCAGCGCCGGCGGCTCTTCCGGTCGTCCTTCTCGTGACCCTTGAACGTGCGGGTCAGCGCGAACTCGCCGAGCTTGTGCCCGACCATCGCCTCGGTCACGAACACGGGGACGTGCTTACGTCCGTCGTGCACCGCGATCGTGTGCCCGAGCATGTCCGGGATGATCGTGGATCGGCGCGACCAGGTCTTGATGACGTTCTTCGAGCCCTTCTCGTTCTGCGTCTCCACCTTCTTGAGCAGGTGGTCGTCGACGAACGGGCCCTTCTTCAGGCTGCGAGGCATGTCTTATCTCCCTCAGCCGCGCTTACGCGTGGCGTAGCGGCGGCGGACGATCAGCCGGTCACTCGGCTGGCCCTTACGACGGGTACGGCCCTCGGGCTTACCCTGCGGGTTGACCGGGTGGCGACCACCGGAGGTCTTGCCCTCACCACCACCGTGCGGGTGGTCGACCGGGTTCATCGCGACACCACGAACGGTCGGGCGCTTGCCCTTCCACCGCATCCGGCCGGCCTTGCCCCAGTTGATGTTTGACTGGTCGGCGTTGCCGATCTCCCCGACGCTGGCGCGGCACCGCACGTCGACCCGCCGGATCTCACCCGACGGCATACGCAGGGTCGCGTACACGCCCTCACGGCCGAGCAGCTGAATGCCGACGCCCGCCGAACGGGCCAGCTTGGCACCGCCACCGGGACGCAGCTCCACGTTGTGGATCGTCGTACCGACCGGGATGTTGCGCAGCGGCAGGTTGTTGCCCGGCTTGATGTCGGCGCCCGGACCCGACTCGACGCGGTCGCCCTGCTTCAGGTCCTTCGGCGCGAGGATGTAGCGCTTCTCGCCGTCGGCGTAGTGCAGCAGCGCGATACGCGCGGTGCGGTTCGGGTCGTACTCGATGTGCGCGACCTTGGCCGGCACACCGTCCTTGTCGACCCGCTTGAAGTCGATGATCCGGTACTGGCGCTTGTGCCCGCCGCCCTGGTGCCGCGCCGTGATCCGGCCGTGAACGTTCCGGCCGCCCTTCTTCGGCAGCGGTGCCAGCAGCGACTTCTCCGGCGTCGACCGGGTGATCTCGGCGAAGTCGGCGACGCTGGAGCCACGCCGGCCCGGCGTCGTCGGCTTGTACTTACGGATTGCCATTGTCTACACCCCTCAGCTGACCGGGCCGCCGAAGGCCTCGATGCGGTCGCCCTCAGCCAGCTTCACCATCGCGCGCTTGGTGTCCTTGCGCTTGCCGAACCCGGTACGGGTCCGCTTGCGCTTGCCCTCGCGGTTGAGCGTGTTGACCGTCAGGACGCGGACGTTGAAGATCTGCTCGATGGCGATCTTGATCGCGGTCTTGTTCGCGTCCGGGTGCACCAGGAAGGTGTACCAGTTGCGGTTCAGCTCGCTGTAGCTCTTCTCCGAGACGACCGGCGCCACGATGATGTCGCGCGGGTCGGCGATCGTGCTCACTTGCCACCCTCCTCGGTGGTCTCGGCGGACCCGGCCGCCGGGCCGACCTCCGTCGGCAGCCCCAGGAACTCGTCCAGGGCCCCCTTGGTGAAGACCACGTCGTCGGCCACCAGCACGTCGTACGTGTTGAGCTGGCCGGCCTCGATCAGGTGCACCCGCGGCTCGTTGCGCAGCGACACCCAGTTCAGCTCGTCGGTGCTGCTCAGCACGACCAGCACCCGGCGGGCGGTGGTCAGCTTGGCGAGCGTGGCCAGCGCGGCCTTGGTCGACGGCTTCTCGCCCGAGACGAACGCCTCGACGACGTGCAGCTGGCCGGCGCGGGCCCGGTCGGAGAGGGCCCCACGCAGAGCGGCGGCCTTCATCTTCTTCGGGGTGCGCTGGCTGTAGTCGCGCGGCACCGGGCCGTGCACCACGCCACCGCCGGCGAACTGCGGCGCGCGGATCGAGCCCTGCCGGGCCCGACCGGTGCCCTTCTGCTTGTACGGCTTCTTGCCGCCGCCGGCGACCTCGCCCCGGGTCTTGGTCTTGTGCGTGCCCTGCCGGGCCGCCGCGAGCTGCGCCACCACGACCTGGTGCATCAGCGGCATGTTGGCCTGCACATCGAAGATGTCGGCGGGCAGCTCAACCGAGCCGGTCTTGGTGCCTTCGCTGTTCAGGACGTCAACGGTGGTCACTTGGCCACACCGCCCTTCTTCCCCTTGGCCGCGGTGCGGACCAGAACCAACGCGCCCTTGGGACCGGGGATGGCACCCCGGACGAGCAGGAGGTTGTTCTCGGTGTCGACCGCCTGGACGGTCAGGTTCTGCACGGTGTAGCGCACGCCGCCCATGCGGCCCGCCATCCGGGTGCCCTTGAAGACGCGACCCGGGGTGGCGCAGGCGCCGATGGAGCCCGGCGAGCGGTGCTTGCGCTCGACACCGTGGCTGGCGCGCAGACCGTGGAAGCCGTGCCGCTTCATCGGGCCGGCGTAGCCCTTGCCCTTGGTCTTGCCGGTGACGTCGACCGAGACGCCGACCGGGAACTCCTCGACCGTGACCTCCTGGCCGAGCGAGTAGTCCGCCGCGTCGGTGGTGCGCAGCTCGACGATGTGCCGGCGCGGCGCCACGTCAGCCTTGGCGTAGTGCCCGCGGAGCGGCTGCTTGACCTTGCGCGGGTCGATCGTGCCGTACGCCAGCTGGACCGCGGAGTAACCGTCCTTGTCGGCGTCACGAACCTGGGTGATGACGCAGGGGCCGGCCTGAACCACGGTCACCGGGACAACCTTGTTGTTGTCCCAGACCTGGGTCATGCCGAGCTTTGCGCCCAGGATCCCCTTAACTTGCCTGTCCATGTGTCCGGTCCCTACAGCTTGATCTCGATGTCGACGCCAGCCGGCAGGTCGAGGCGCATGAGCGAGTCGACCGTCTTCGGGGTCGGGTCGATGATGTCGATCAGCCGCTTGTGCGTACGCATCTCGAAGTGCTCGCGCGAGTCCTTGTACTTGTGCGGCGAGCGGATGACGCAGAAACGGTTGATCTCCGTGGGCAGCGGCACCGGGCCCGCGACCTGCGCCCCGGTACGCGTCACCGTCTCGACGATCTTCCGAGCCGAGGAGTCGACGACCTCGTGGTCATAGGCCTTGAGCCGGATGCGGATCTTCTGTCCCGCCATGGTGGCTTCTGTTCCTTCTCTCGATGCCGCTGTGTTGCGGGTGCCTGTACCGGCTGGCACAGGCCCTCTTCGCCCACCCCCGCGGTCGGGCGTGTCGCGCCCTGGGGTCAGGCTCCGCCCCGACACTTCGGAGCGATCCTGACCGCGGTGGGTCCAGGCGCCGATCGCGCTACCGCGACCTGAACGCCGCGCGAGGGTGGTTGGCGGCTGGACCGCCAACCACCCCACGCCCGACTGCTCTGCCCACCCGGAGGTTCAGCGTGAGCCGAACACAGGGGGCGAACTGTCGTTACGCAACCTGACTAGTATGCCGCACGACCGGCGGCGGGTCTAATCGGGGTTACCCAGCTCACTTGATGATCTTGGTGACGCGACCAGCGCCAACCGTACGGCCACCCTCCCGGATCGCGAACTTGAGGTTGTCCTCCATCGCGATGGGCTGGATCAGCTTCACGGTCATCGTGGTGTTGTCGCCAGGCATGACCATCTCGGTGCCCTCGGGGAGGGTGACGACACCGGTGACGTCCGTGGTCCGGAAGTAGAACTGCGGGCGGTAGTTCTGGAAGAACGGGGTGTGCCGGCCACCCTCCTCCTTGGAGAGGATGTAGACGGTCGCCTCGAACTCCGTGTGCGGGGTGCTGGTGCCCGGCTTGACGACCACCATGCCGCGCTCGACGTCCTCGCGCTTGATGCCCCGCAGCAGCAGACCGACGTTCTCACCCGCGCGGGCCTCGTCGAGCAGCTTGCGGAACATCTCGATGCCGGTGCAGACCGTCTTCTGCGACTTCTCGCGGATACCGACGATCTCCACCTCCTCGTTCGGCTTGAGCACGCCACGCTCGGCGCGGCCGGTGACCACGGTGCCACGACCGGTGATCGTGAAGACGTCCTCGATCGGCATCAGGAACGGCTTCTCGGTCTCGCGCTCCGGCTGCGGGATCGCGGTGTCGACGGCGTTCATCAGCTCCAGCAGGCGACCGGTCCACTCCGGGTCGCCCTCTAGGGCCTTGAGCGCCGAGACACGCACGACCGGCAGGTCGTCGCCCGGGTATTCCTGCGCCGAGAGCAGCTCACGAACCTCGAGCTCGACGAGCTCCAGCAGCTCCTCGTCATCGACCATGTCGCTCTTGTTGAGCGCCACGACGATGTACGGCACGCCGACCTGGCGGGCCAGCAGCACGTGCTCGCGGGTCTGCGGCATCGGGCCGTCGGTCGCGGCGACCACCAGGATCGCGCCGTCCATCTGGGCGGCACCGGTGATCATGTTCTTGATGTAGTCGGCGTGACCGGGGCAGTCGACGTGCGCGTAGTGCCGCGCCTCGGTCTGGTACTCGACGTGCGCGATCGAGATCGTGATGCCGCGGGCCTTCTCCTCCGGCGCCTTGTCGATCTCGTCGAACGGCGTGTACGGGTTCAGGTCCGGGTACTGGTCGTGCAGGACCTTGGTGATGGCCGCCGTCAGCGTCGTCTTACCGTGGTCGATGTGACCAATGGTGCCGATGTTGACGTGCGGCTTAGTCCGCTCGAACTTCGCCTTCGCCACTGGTGTCCTCCTGTGGACTTCTTGGTTCGTTCGCCCCGGTGCGCCAGGTCGGCGCTTAGGACTCTGTCGACAGCCTTTCCGGCCTGAGGGGCCGGAGAGCTTTTGTGGGTTCTGCGGCGATGAAGCCTACAGGCCCGGAATTCACACAATCCGACCGAGGTGGTCGCAGTCGGGGAATCCTCCCGCGACCACCTCGGATCAGCTCAGGTGAGCGTCACTCACCCGTCGCCTTGGCGATGATCTCCTTGGCGACCGAGGACGGGACCTCGGCGTAGGAGTCGAACTGCATGCTGTAGCTAGCCCGGCCCTGGGTCTTCGACCGCAGGTCGCCGACGTAGCCGAACATCTCCGACAACGGCACCAGAGCCCGGACGACACGGGCGCCGCTGCGCTCCTCCATCGCCTGGATGATGCCGCGGCGGGAGTTGAGGTCGCCGATGACGTCACCCATGTTCTCCTCAGGAGTGGTGACCTCAACGGCCATCATCGGCTCGAGCAACGCCGGATCGGCCTTGCGGGCCGCGTCCTTCATCACCATCGAGCCGGCGATCTTGAATGCCATTTCCGACGAGTCGACCTCGTGGTACTGGCCGTCCAGCAGCGTCAGCTTGACACCCACCAGCGGGAAGCCGGCGAGAATGCCGTACTGCATGGCGTCCTGGGCACCCGCGTCCACCGACGGGATGAACTCCCGGGGGATGCGGCCACCGGTGACGGCGTTGGCGAACTCGTACGTCGGGGCGTCGTTACCCAGCGGCAGCGGCTCCAGGCTGACGATCACCCGGGCGTACTGGCCGGAACCACCGGTCTGCTTCTTGTGGGTGTACTCGATCTTCTCCACCTTGCGGCGGATGGTCTCGCGGTACGCCACCTGCGGCTTACCGATGTTCGCCTCGACGTTGAACTCGCGGCGCATCCGGTCGACCAGGATGTCCAGGTGCAGCTCGCCCATGCCGGAGATGACCGTCTGACCGGTCTGGTCGTCCAGCTTGACGCGGAAGGTCGGGTCCTCCTCGGCCAGCCGCTGGATGGCGGTGCTGAGCTTCTCCTGGTCGGCCTTGGTCTTCGGCTCGATGGCGACCTCGATGACCGGCTCCGGGAAGGTCATCGACTCCAGGATGACCGGGTTCGCCGGGTCGCACAGGGTGTCACCGGTGGTGGTCTGCTTGAGACCCTGCACCGCGATGATGTCGCCAGCCTGGGCCGAGCCGCGCTCTTCCCGCTTGTTGGCGTGCATCTGGTAGATCTTGCCGATCCGCTCCTTGCGGTCCTTGGTGGAGTTGACCACCTGGGAGCCGGACTCGAGCGTGCCGGAGTAGATCCGGACGTAGGTGAGCTTGCCGAGGTGCTTGTCCGTCTGGATCTTGAAGGCCAGGCCGGAGAACGGCTCGGACACCGCCGGCTTACGCAGCAGCGGGGTCTCACCGTCGGTGGCGGTGCCCTCGATCGCCGGGATGTCCAGCGGCGACGGCAGGTACGCGACGACCGCGTCCAGCATCGGCTGGATGCCCTTGTTCTTGAACGCGGTGCCGGTGAGGACCGGGTTGGCCTTGCCGCCGATGGTGGCCCGACGGATGGCGGCCTTGATCTCCTCGACGGAGATCTCCTCGCCCTCCAGGTACTTCTCCATCACCGAGTCGTCGACGTCGGCGAGGGTCTCCATCAGCTTCTCGCGCCACTCGGCGGCGGAGTCGGCCAGCTCGGCCGGGATCTCCTCGACCGCGTAGTCCTCACCCTTCTGGGTCTCGCCACGCCAGGTGAGGGCACGCATCTCGACCAGGTCGACCACGCCGATGAAGTCGCTCTCGGCGCCGATCGGGATCTGGAGCACCAGCGGAGTGGCGTTCAGCCGGTCGATCATCATCTGCACGCAGCGGAAGAAGTCCGCGCCGGTGCGGTCGAGCTTGTTGACGAAGCACATCCGCGGGACGTTGTACTTGTCCGCCTGCCGCCAGACGTTCTCCGTCTGCGGCTCCACGCCGGCCACGCCGTCGTAGACCGCGACCGCACCGTCCAGCACCCGCAGCGACCGCTCCACCTCGACCGTGAAGTCGACGTGGCCGGGCGTGTCGATGATCTGGATCGTGTGGCCCTTCCACTCGCACTTCGTGGCGGCGGAAGTGATGGTGATACCGCGCTCCTGCTCCTGCTCCATCCAGTCCATGACGGCAGCGCCCTCGTGGACCTCACCGATCTTGTACGTGATACCGGTGTAGAACAGGATTCGCTCGGTGGTAGTGGTCTTACCGGCATCGATGTGCGCCATGATGCCGATGTTGCGTACGTTGGCGAGCGCGTCTGCGGCGGCCACTTCAATCCCTACTTATCGTCGTCTCGACACAACTGGTGGCGGTCCCGGCGCCGGTTGGGCGCCGGGACCAGGGTGTTACCAGCGGTAGTGCGCGAAGGCCTTGTTGGACTCCGCCATCTTGTGGGTGTCCTCACGCCGCTTGACGGCGGCGCCGAGGCCGTTGCTCGCGTCCAGCAGCTCGTTCATCAGCCGCTCGACCATGGTCTTCTCGCGCCGGGCGCGGGAGTACGTGACCAGCCAGCGCAGGCCCAGCGTGGTCGCCCGGGCCGGGCGGACCTCGACCGGCACCTGGTAGGTCGCGCCACCGACGCGGCGGCTGCGGACCTCGAGGGTCGGCTTGACGTTGTCCATCGCCCGCTTGAGGGTGACGACCGGGTCGGTGCCGGACTTCTCGCGGCAGCCCTCCAGGGCGGCGTACACGATGCGCTCGGCGAGCTGACGCTTGCCCCGCAGCAGGATCTTGTTCACCAGTTGGGTAACCAACGGCGAGTTGTACACCGGGTCAGCGACCAGCGGCTTCCGCGGAGCGGGTCCCTTACGCGGCATGTCAGCTCTTCTCCTTCTTCGCGCCGTAACGGCTGCGCGCCTGCTTGCGGTTACGGACACCCTGGGTGTCCAGCGAGCCGCGGACGATCTTGTAACGCACGCCGGGGAGGTCCTTCACCCGACCGCCGCGGACGAGCACGATCGAGTGCTCCTGCAGGTTGTGCCCGACACCCGGGATGTAGGCGGTCACCTCGACCTGGCTGCTGAGCTTGACACGAGCAACCTTGCGCAGCGCCGAGTTCGGCTTCTTCGGGGTTGTGGTGTACACGCGGGTGCACACGCCGCGCCGCTGAGGAGATCCCTTCAGCGCGGGGGTCTTGGTCTTGGTGGTCTTCGCCTGGCGGCCCTTTCGGACCAGCTGCTGAATGGTGGGCACCGGGTTTCTCCGCTCCCTTCGGCCGCATGTCGCGACCGCGCCGTCTGCCTGTAGCCGACCTGATGACCGGCTCTCCTACATTCCGACCAGGGCCACCTCGCGGAGGTCCCGGCACCCGCGGTCGGGCGTGTCGCCGTCGCACGGCCCCGGTTTCCGACGCGTACGCGCGGACCCGGGGTTTTTATCACCGGCACACGGGTCGCCGCAGGCCGGATCTTCTGGCTCAGTCGTGGTGCCAGCCGGGATTCCGGAAACCGGATCCAGCGCACGCACGAGTTGCCCGGGCAGGCCCGGGCACAAGGGGAAAGAGTACCTACCATAGCCGCGCAGGTCAAAACGGGAGACCCGCCGAACTTCACACCCCTCGGCGACCGGCCCCGTAGCTCCACACGCCCGTGATGGGCACCTACGACAACAAGTGTACCGGCTCTCCCGGAAACCGCCCGCCCAGCCCTGCAGCGGAGCCCACTCGGCCGATCAGGTCAGCGCCAGCAGCAACGCCAGCGCGACGCCCAACAAACTCAGCAGCAGCCCGATGCCACCACAGCTGATGCCGGCGATCGCGAGACCACGACCGGTGAAGCGAACCGCAGGCGGAGGCGCCGGTCGCCGGATCTGGCGCCAGCCCAGCAGCCCGACGACTATCGAACCGGCCCCGGTCAGGCCACCCAGCGCGGCGAAGGCACCGGCGGCCCACGCACCGCCGGCGCCGCCCCCCACCGCACCGAAGCAGATGACCAGGAACGACACCAAGATGGAGATGATCCCGCCGACCAGCGAGCCGACCGCCAGCCCCGAGGTGACCGGTGGCACGTCCAGATGCACCATCGCGAACGGCGTACCCGGCACGGGCTCCACCCGCTTCGGCGGGCGGGGAGGCTCCTGCGGCGGTGCCGGCGCGGCATGATGGCCGCCTCCCCAGCCCCGGCCGGGCGGCCAGCCCGGCGGCCCGGGTGGAGCCGGCGGGCCCGCTCCGCCCGGCGGCGGGAATCCCCCACCCGGCGACGGCGAAGCCCACCCGTCCGGTCGCGGCGTATCGGTCCCCGGAGGCCCGGCGTGGGGTGGAGCGGGCTCGCCGCTCGCGGGACGCGCCGGTTCCGTCACAGGGTCCTCCTCATCGGCCGCGACCACCACCGTGCGGTGGACACCGTCAGGCTACCGTCGTGGATCAGCTCAGGCGCCCGACCGGTCAGTCCACGTTCGGCGCGTAATCATGGCCGTAGGGCACCTCGGCGAGCCGGATCACACCGACCACCACCATGGCGATCACGGTCACCGCGACAAGTGTGAGGCCCGTCCAGGCCAGGCTCTCTCCCCGCCGCAGCCAGGCCGCGCCGGTGAGGAAACCCCCCGACGCGTACGCCTCACGGCGGGCCTGCCGAGCCAGGAGCAGTGCCACGGTGGCCGGCACCACTCCCCCGACCAGCAGACCGGTGAGCGCACCCATCAGCCCGAGCGCGAAGACCGCCCGCGCCTTGGTGGCGCGAACCGGATCCGGATCGAGTGGATGCCGGGGTGGCTCCGACGGCGAGGCGACCGGCGTGGCTCCGGCGGCGGTCGTCATACCTCCATCATGCCCGGTGCGGCCGGGCCATTTCCCGCCACCCGGCTTCAACGGCACGACCGGGTGGCGGGGTGCCACCGGCGCCGAGACGACGAGGCCCCCGGCATCCGCCGGGGGCCTCGTCGTCAGTGCGTCTGGATCAGCGGTACGACCCGAAGTCGAAGTCGTCCAGCGGCACCGCCTGGCCGCTGGCCGGCCCGAAGCCGTAGTCGGTCTCCGGGTAGCCGGTCATCGAGTAGACCTTGGCCTTCGCCTCCTCGGTCGGCTCGACCCGGACGTTGCGGTACTTGCTGATGCCGGTACCGGCCGGGATGAGCTTACCGATGATCACGTTCTCCTTGAGACCGATGAGCGAGTCACTACGGGCGTGGATCGCCGCGTCGGTCAGCACCCGGGTGGTCTCCTGGAAGGAGGCCGCCGAGAGCCAGGAGTCGGTGGCCAGCGACGCCTTGGTGATACCCATCAGCACCGGACGACCGGCGGCGGGCTCGCCACCCTCGCCGACGAGCCGGCGGTTCTCCGACTCGAACAGCGCCCGGTCGACGAGCACACCCGGCAGGAACTCGGTCGAGCCGGAGTCGATGACCGTCACCCGCTTGAGCATCTGGCGGATGATGATCTCGATGTGCTTGTCGTGGATGAGCACACCCTGCGAGCGGTAGACCTCCTGGACCTCCTGGGTCAGGTGGACCTGGACCGCACGCGGGCCGAGGATGCGCAGCAGCTCGTGCGGGTCGATGGTGCCCTCGGTGAGCTTCTCACCGACGTCGACGTGGTCGCCGTCGTGCGCCCGGAGCCGGACCCGCTTCGAGATCTTGTCGTACACGATCTCGTCGCTGCCGTCGTCCGGGATCACGACGATCTTGCGCGACCGCTCGCCGTCCTCGATCCGGATCCGGCCGGGGGTGTCGGCGATCGGCGCCTTGCCCTTCGGGATCCGGGCCTCGAAGATTTCCTGGACACGCGGCAGACCCTGGGTGATGTCCTCACCCGCGACGCCACCGGTGTGGAAGGTACGCATCGTCAGCTGGGTACCCGGCTCACCGATCGACTGGGCGGCGATGATGCCGACCGCCTCGCCGACGTCCACGATCTTGCCGGTCGGCAGCGAACGGCCGTAGCACGCACCGCAGACGCCCAGCTTCGACTCGCAGGTGAGCACGCTGCGCACCCGGACCGTCTCGACCCCGGCGGCGACGATCTTGTCGACTCCGATGGAGTTGATGTCCTGCCCCCGGTGGGCCACCACGGTGCCGTCCGGCCCCTTGATGTCGTCGGCGAGCGTACGTGCGTGCACGCTGGTCTCGGCGTGCTCGTGCACCACCAGCCGACCGTCGAGCTGCTGACCGATCTGCATCGGGATGGCCCGGTCGGTACCGCAGTCCTCCTCGCGGATGATGACGTCCTGCGAGACGTCCACCAGACGACGGGTCAGGTAACCCGAGTCGGCGGTACGCAGGGCGGTGTCCGCGAGACCCTTACGGGCACCGTGCGTGGAGATGAAGTACTCCAGCACGGACAGACCCTCCCGGTAGCTGGCCTTGATCGGCCGCGGGATGATCTCGCCCTTCGGGTTGGCCACCAGACCACGGATCGCCGCGATCTGCCGGAGCTGGAGCAGGTTACCGCGGGCACCCGAGTTGATCATCTTCCACAGCGGGTTCTCCTGCGGCAGCGCGGTGTCCATCTCCTTGGCGACCTCGTTCGTCGCCTTGGTCCAGATCTCGATGAGTTCGCCGCGACGCTCCTCGGCGGTCATCAGACCACGCTGGTACTGCTTGTCGATCCGGTCGGCTTCCTTCTCGTACCGCTCCAGGATCTCCCGCTTGCGCGGCGGAGCGATGACGTCCTCCATGCCGATGGTCACACCGGACCAGGTGGCCCAGTGGAAACCGGCCTCCTTGAGCCCGTCCAGGGTGGCGGCGAGCGCCACCTTCGGGAACCGCTCGGCGAGGTCGTTGACGATCGCGGAGAGCTGACCCTTGCGGATCTCGTAGTTCACGAACCGGTAGCCCTGCGGCAGCGTCTCGTTGAACAGCACCCGGCCGAGGGTGGTCTCCACGGTCAGCGGCTCACCCGGAACCCAGCCCTCGGGCGCGGTCCACGGCTGGCCGCCGGCACCGTTGTCGACCTCGACCACGTCGCGCAGTCGGATCTTGACCGGTGCCTGGAGGTGCAGCTCGCCGTTGTCGTACGCCATCCGCGCCTCGGCGTCCGAGCTGAACGCCCGGCCCTCCCCGCGCTCACCGGCGGTGAGGTGGGTGAGGTGGTAGAGGCCGATGACCATGTCCTGGGTGGGCATGGTGACCGGCTTGCCGTCGGCCGGCTTGAGGATGTTGTTCGACGACAGCATCAGGATCCGCGCCTCGGCCTGTGCCTCGGCGGAGAGCGGCACGTGCACCGCCATCTGGTCACCGTCGAAGTCGGCGTTGAACGCGGTGCAGACCAGCGGGTGGATCTGGATGGCCTTGCCCTCGACCAGCTGCGGCTCGAAGGCCTGGATGCCCAGTCGGTGCAGGGTGGGCGCCCGGTTGAGCAGCACCGGGTGCTCGCCGATGACCTCTTCCAGCACGTCCCACACGACCGGCCGCTGCCGCTCGACCATCCGCTTGGCGGACTTGATGTTCTGCGCGTGGTTGAGGTCGACCAGCCGCTTCATCACGAACGGCTTGAACAGCTCCAGCGCCATCTGCTTGGGCAGGCCGCACTGGTGCAGCTTGAGCTTCGGGCCGACCACGATGACCGAACGGCCGGAGTAGTCGACGCGCTTGCCGAGCAGGTTCTGGCGGAACCGGCCCTGCTTGCCCTTGAGCATGTCGGAGAGCGACTTCAGCGGACGGTTACCCGGACCGGTGACCGGCCGGCCACGGCGGCCGTTGTCGAACAGCGCGTCGACGGCCTCCTGCAGCATCCGCTTCTCGTTGTTGACGATGATCTCGGGCGCGCCGAGGTCGATCAGCCGCTTGAGCCGGTTGTTCCGGTTGATCACGCGGCGGTACAGGTCGTTCAGGTCGCTGGTGGCGAAGCGGCCACCGTCGAGCTGCACCATCGGACGCAGGTCCGGCGGGATCACCGGTACGCAGTCCAGCACCATGCCGAGCGGCGAGTTGCGGGTGTTCTGGAACGCCGCCACGACCTTCAGCCGCTTGAGCGCCCGGATCTTCCGCTGGCCCTTGCCGGTACGGATGGTCTCCCGCAGGCTCTCCGCCTCGGCTTCGAGGTCCATGTTCTGCACCAGGGCCTTGATCGCCTCGGCGCCCATGCCACCGGTGAAGTACTCGCCGAACCGGTCCCGCAGCTCGCGGTAGAGCAGCTCGTCGGTGACCAGCTGCTTCGGCTCCAGCTTGCGGAAGGTGTCAAGCACCTCGTCCAGGCGGTCGATCTCGCGCTGGGCCCGGTCGCGGATCTGGCGCATCTCGCGCTCTCCGCCCTCCTTGACCTTGCGCCGGACGTCCGCCTTCGCGCCCTCGGCCTCCAGCTCGGCCAGGTCGGCCTCGAGCTTGGCGGCCCGCTTCTCGATCTCCGAGTCGCGGCTGTTCTCCGACTGCCGCTTCTCGGCGAGGATCTCGTTCTCGATCGTCGAGAGGTCACGGTGACGCGACTCGGCGTCCACGCTCGTCACGACGTACGAGGCGAAGTAGATGATCTTTTCGAGGTCCTTGGGGGCGAGGTCCAGCAGGTAGCCCAGCCGGCTCGGCACGCCCTTGAAGTACCAGATGTGGGTCACCGGGGCGGCGAGCTCGATGTGGCCCATCCGCTCACGGCGAACCTTCGAGCGGGTCACCTCGACGCCGCAGCGCTCACAGATGATGCCCTTGAAGCGGACCCGCTTGTACTTGCCGCAGTAGCACTCCCAGTCACGCTGCGGACCGAAGATCTTCTCGCAGAAGAGCCCGTCCTTCTCCGGCTTGAGAGTGCGGTAGTTGATCGTCTCGGGCTTCTTGACCTCGCCGTGCGACCACTGACGGATGTCGTCGGCGGTCGCCAGCCCAATTCGCAACTCGTCGAAAAAGTTGACGTCGAGCACGTTCGATTCCCTCACACGTCGCTTGTTGCGTCAGCAGCTCAGCTCATCGGGTTCGGCCTCGGGGCGGGGTGACCCGCCCCGAGACCCCACGTCACACTTCCTCGACCGAGCTCGGCTCACGCCGGGAAAGGTCGATGCCCAGCTCTTCCGCGGCCCGGAACACCTCGTCGTCGGTCTCGCGCATCTCCAGGGCCACACCGTCGCTGGAGAGCACCTCGACGTTGAGGCACAGCGACTGAAGCTCCTTGAGCAACACCTTGAACGACTCCGGGATGCCCGGCTCTGGGATGTTCTCGCCCTTGACGATGGCCTCGTAGACCTTCACCCGGCCGAGCACGTCGTCGGACTTGATCGTGAGCAGCTCCTGCAGGGCGTACGCGGCACCGTATGCCTGCATCGCCCAGCACTCCATCTCACCGAAGCGCTGGCCACCGAACTGCGCCTTACCACCCAGCGGCTGCTGCGTGATCATCGAGTACGGACCGGTCGACCGCGCGTGGATCTTGTCGTCGACCAGGTGGTTCAGCTTCAGGATGTAGATGTAGCCGACCGCGATCGGGTCCGGCAGCGGCTCGCCGGAGCGACCGTCGAACAGCTGCGCCTTGCCGGAGGAGCCGATCAGCTGCTTGCCGTCCCGGTTGGGCAGGGTCGACGCGAGCAGACCGGAGATCTCCTCCTCGCGGGCACCGTCGAAGACCGGGGTCGCCACGTTGGAGTCCGGCTCCGAGGTGTCCGCACCGATCGACTGGAGCTGACGCTTCCAGTCGGCGTCTTCGCCCTCGACCTTCCAGCCCGTCTTGGCCACCCAGCCCAGGTGGGTCTCCAGCACCTGGCCGATGTTCATCCGGCTCGGCACACCCAGCGGGTTGAGCACGATGTCGACGGGGGTGCCGTCCTCCAGGAACGGCATGTCCTCGACCGGAAGGATCTTGGAGATGACGCCCTTGTTGCCGTGCCGGCCGGCGAGCTTGTCGCCGTCCTGGATCTTCCGCTTCTGGGCGACGTAGACCCGGACCAGCTCGTTGACGCCCGGCGGCAGCTCGTCGCCGTCCTCGCGGGAGAAGGTACGCACGCCGATGACCGTGCCGGTCTCACCGTGCGGCACCTTCAGCGAGGTGTCCCGGACCTCACGCGCCTTCTCACCGAAGATCGCGCGGAGCAGCCGCTCCTCCGGAGTCAGCTCGGTCTCACCCTTGGGCGTGACCTTGCCGACCAGGATGTCGCCGGGGACGACCTCGGCACCGATCCGGATGATGCCGCGCTCGTCGAGGTCGGCGAGCATTTCCTCGCTGACGTTCGGGATGTCGCGGGTGATCTCCTCCGGGCCGAGCTTGGTGTCCCGCGCGTCGACCTCGTGCTCCTCGATGTGGATCGAGGTGAGCACGTCCTGCTGCACGAGGCGCTGCGACAGGATGATCGCGTCCTCGTAGTTGTGGCCCTCCCAGCACATGAACGCCACGAGCAGGTTGCGCCCGAGCGCCATCTCGCCCTCGTCGGTGCACGGACCGTCGGCGATGACCTGGCCGGCCTCGACCCGGTCGCCCTCGAAGACCACAGGCTTCTGGTTGACGCAGGAGCCGGCGTTGGAGCGGCGGAACTTGTGCAGCAGGTACGTCCGGCGGTGACCGTCGTCCTGGTGAACCGTGATGTAGTCGGCGCAGAGGTCCTCGACCACGCCGCCGACCTCGGCCACGACCACGTCACCGGCGTCGACGGCGGCACGGTATTCCATGCCGGTGCCGACGAGCGGGGACTCGGCCTTGACCAGCGGCACGGCCTGACGCTGCATGTTCGCGCCCATCAGGGCCCGGTTCGCGTCGTCGTGCTCCAGGAACGGGATCATCGCGGTCGCGACCGAGGTCATCTGCCGCGGCGACACGTCCATGTAGTCCACCGCGGCCGGCGCGACGTCCTCGGTCTCGCCACCCTTACGGCGGACCAGGACGCGGTCCTCGGCGAACGTGCCGTCGGCCCGCAGCGGCGCGTTGGCCTGCGCCTTGACGAACCGGTCCTCCTCGTCCGCGGTCAGGTAGTCGATCTGGTCGGTGACCCGACCGTCAATGACCTTCCGGTACGGCGTCTCGATGAAGCCGAACGGGTTGACCCGGGCGAAGGTGGAGAGGGCGCCGATCAGGCCGATGTTCGGGCCTTCCGGCGTCTCGATCGGGCACATCCGGCCGTAGTGGGACGGGTGCACGTCACGGACCTCGAAGCCGGCCCGCTCCCGGGACAGACCACCCGGACCGAGCGCGCTCAGTCGACGCCGGTGGGTCAGGCCCGCCAGCGGGTTGGTCTGGTCCATGAACTGCGACAGCTGCGAGGTGCCGAAGAACTCCCGGATCGCGGCCACCACCGGGCGGATGTTGATCAGGGTCTGCGGCGTGATCGCCTCGACGTCCTGCGTGGTCATCCGCTCGCGGACGACGCGCTCCATCCGGGACAGGCCGACCCGAACCTGGTTCTGGATCAGCTCGCCCACGGTGCGCAGCCGCCGGTTGCCGAAGTGGTCGATGTCGTCGGCCTCGTAGCCCTCCTCACCGGCGTGCAGCCGGCAGAGGTACTCCACGGTGGCGACGATGTCGTCCTCGGTGAGCGTGCCCGTGGTGATCGGCACACTCAGCTCGAGCTTCTTGTTGAACTTGTATCGACCGACCTTGGCGACGTCGTACCGCTTCGGGTTGAAGAAGAGGTTGTCGAGCAGGGTCTGGGCGTTCTCGCGGGTCGGCGGCTCGCCAGGGCGCAGCTTGCGGTAGATGTCGAGGAGCGCCTCGTCCTGACCGGCGATGTGGTCCTTCTCGAGCGTGGTCATCATCAGCTCGGACCAACCGAACTTCTCACGGATCTGCTCGGCCGACCATCCGACGGCCTTGAGCAGCACCGTGACGGCCTGCCGCCGCTTACGGTCGATCCGTACGCCGACCGTGTCGCGCTTGTCGATGTCGAACTCCAGCCAGGCACCCCGGCTGGGGATGACCTTGACGCTGGACAGATCGCGGTCGGAGGTCTTGTCCGGCTGCTTGTCGAAGTAGACGCCAGGCGAACGGACGAGCTGGCTGACCACCACCCGCTCGGTGCCGTTGATGATGAAGGTGCCCTTCGGCGTCATCATCGGGAAGTCACCCATGAACACCGTCTGGCTCTTGATCTCGCCGGTGGTGTTGTTGGTGAACTCCGCGGTCACGAAGAGTGGCGCGCAGTAGGTGAGATCCTTCTCCTTGCACTCCTCGATCGAGGCCTTGACCTCGTCGAAGCGCGGTGCCGAGAAGGAAAGCGACATGGTGCCGGAGAAGTCCTCAATGGGACTGATTTCGTCGAGGATTTCCGCGAGACCCGAGCGTGCGTGCGGGTCGTCCGCCGACCGGCCCTGCCAAGCCTCGTTGCCGACGAGCCAGTCGAAGGACTCGTTCTGAATGGCGAGGAGGTTGGGGACCTCGAGGTGTTCGGTGATCCGGCCGAAGGAAACTCGGCGGGGAGCGAATGCGCTCGACGTACGACTGGTCTTCGCAGGGCGGGAAGCTGCCAAGATGCGTCCTTCCGAGGACCGGTGCTGCAGAACGGCTGGTACGCGTGCACTCCAATGACCCCACCAGAAATATCCACAATCGGACATTTCCGAGCAGGGGTCAAGTCGGAAGGCAGCGCAAACTAGCAGTGTAGCCGAGAGGCTAACCGCTGTCCAGCCCACCCCGCAGGCCGTTGCGGATCTGGTCACGGGACCCTGCAACCGGGTCACACCGGACCGCTCGGAACGCAACGTTCCTGCCGGGCCGCTCGGGTGCTGGCGGCTCGATGGTGCTGCCGCTTCACCTACCCACGCGGTGGCCGTCGCAAGCGCGGAAGGTCTTGCTGATGTCAGCGTGCCTGGCAGCCCTGGGCCGCGTCAAGGGCGGCATCGCCATCCGGACCTCTTTCCACCCGGCGGAGCGGGACTCCGACTGGCGGCGCGCGGCGCGGTCCCCGTCGGCGCGGGCGACCGCCCGGCGCGACGACGACCTGCTCGCGCCGCCCGCCACGAGCACGGCGGGCGACGATCCGTGCACCGGATCGCCGCCCGCCGCGACGTGCTGTGCCCCCGCTCACCCGAGCTGGGGCGGCCAGGTGAGGCTCAGATCACTTGAGGGTGACCTTGGCGCCTTCGCCCTCCAGCTTGGCCTTGGCCTTCTCGGCGGTCTCCTTGTTGACCTTCTCCAGGATGGCCTTCGGCGCGGACTCGACCGCGTCCTTGGCCTCCTTCAGGCCCAGGCCGGTCAGCTCACGGACGACCTTGATGACCTGGATCTTCTTGCCACCGTCGGCCTCGAGGACGACGTCGAACTCGTCCTTCTCCGGCTCGGCCTCGGCGGCCGGGCCAGCCGGGCCGGCCGGGCCGGCGACGGCGACCGGAGCGGCGGCGGTGACCTCGAAGGTCTCCTCGAACTGCTTCACGAACTCGGAGAGCTCGATCAGCGTCATCTCCTTGAACGCGTCGAGCAGCTCGTCGGTGCTGAGCTTCGCCATGTCTGGCGTCCTTTCCTCAAAGGTTTATCTAAGAACGTGGTGCGTCGGGCGAGCCTCAGGCCGCCTCGGCGCCCTCTTCCTTCTCGCGCTTGTCCGCAAGAGCGGCCGCCAGGCGGGCGGTCTTCGACAGCGGGGCCTGGAACAGGGCCGCGGCCTTGCTCAGGTTGCCCTTCATCGCGCCGGCCAGCTTGGCCAGCAGCACCTCGCGGGACTCCAGGTCGGCGAGCTTCGTGACCTCGGCCGCGGAAATGGCCTTGCCCTCGAAGACGCCACCCTTGATGACGAGCTTCGGGTTGGCCTTCGCGAAGTCACGAAGACCCTTCGCCGCCTCGACGACGTCGCCCGAAACGAAAGTCAGCGCGGTAGGACCGGTGAACAGCTCGTCGAGGCCGGAGATGCCCGCGTCCGCCGCGGCACGCTTGGCCAGCGTGTTCTTGGCGACCGTGTAGCTGGTCTCCTTACCGAGCGAGCGCCGCAGCTGGGTGAGCTGGGAAACCGTCAGACCGCGGTACTCGGTCAGCACGGTGGCACCCGCGCTGCGGAAGCTCTCGGTCAGCTCAGCAACAGCCGTGGCCTTGTCGGCCCGGATCGGCTTGTCCGCCATGTCCCTCCTCTCTCGTTGCTTCGCGGCTGGTCACCGTCGCAGGCGAGGCTGCGACAGGAGCGGAGGATCGCGGCAACAGAAAAGCCCCGGCGCAGGGCGCACGGGGCGAGGTCGGCGGCCAATCATCGCAGTCGGCGGACCACGGGATGCTGCCGATGTTCGCTTGCCGCCCTGCGCGGGTCGCCCGTCATCACGGAACCTTCGACCGTGCCGAGGCACGGTGACCAGCGGTCTCTGGGTGGAACGTCGGCCAGACAAACTGACCAACGCTCCCACCCTACCC
>NZ_POTX01000320.1 GCF_003236305.1 Micromonospora endophytica
GCGGAAGTGGGGTGAGATGCGTGTTGGCCGGCACCCCGAAGGGGTGCCGGCCAACAGTTCACGCGTGGTCAGTTGTTCCAGTGCTGGGTGACCAGGTCGGCGGCCTGCTGTTCCCACTGGGCGTAGTGGTCGGGGTAGGCCGAGACCTGCACGGTCTGCGCGGCCTGGGTCAGTGGCATGTCCTGCCAGCCGTCGACCTGCTTCAAACCCTTGAGGAAGGCGGTGGTGGAGTACTCGGGGTCGGTGATCTGCTCGACCGTGCCCCAGCCGCTGGACGGACGCTGCTGGAACAGGCCCTGCGAGTCGTGGTCGTTGCGGTCACCCAGGTGACCCAGGTTCTCCAACTTCGACTCCTGCAACGCGGTGGCGATGGAGACGACCGCGGCGCGCTCGTCCATGCCGGCCTTCTTCGTCGCGGCGATGATCGCCTTGACGTTGGCGGTCTGCTCGGCGTCCAGATCGATACGCGACTGCTCGCCCTGCACACCATGCGGGACCAGCCTGCTGGTGTCGGGCTTGTCGGCCCGCACGGCCACGGCGATCGGGTCACCGCTGGCCGGGGTGGTGTCGACAGCCTCGTTCAGGGGGCCCGCAGCCAGACCACCGGCAACAGCCAGACCAGCAATACCCAACACGCTCTTACGCAGCATCGTGTTCATGACAAAGCTCCATTCGGGGGTCGGCGCACACCACCAACGGGGGGGGTCGGCACGGCATACGCAAGCACCGTCCGGCGCTCAAGAAGCAACACAGAGCAAAGCAACACAGGGGGAAATCAAGGGCACGCTACGAGGGGGCATCGGCCAGTTCGGCGAGCGGCGAGCCCTCGCGACGTCCGGACCATGTTCAACGACCGGCCGGGCCGGATCATTCCGCGGCCGGGCCTGGGCAGGCATCCGCTCGACGTGGTGCCTTGAGCCAGCCCTACTCCGTCGGCCGTCAGGTGTAACGCCCGGCGGGCGGGACGGATTCCGGCCTCAGGGTGCCGGCGGCCACGCGCGAACCGGACTTCCACCCCCGAAAACCCGACGAGACCGAGGCACCGGCGGCCGAGCTAGGACACTCCTCCCGAAACGGCCATAAAGAGCCAGACCCGAAACCGACCGGGCGCAACCGGACATCCGACACATCCCGCACGGTTCCGTCGAGACGGCGTCGTCGAGTCACCCTTCCGCCGGCGCGGCGGGAAGCTGCCCGCCCCGATCCGCCCGCACCGAGGCTTCCGCCCCGCTCGTCGGGGACAGAAGCAGCTTGTGGCGGGTAACCGGTCGGCGGAGTTCGACGGTCGGGTGGACACCGGGCGTAACCGGCATTCCGGTCCGAGTGGTGACGCCAGCCTCGGGCGCGGTGCCGGCTGACCGGGCCATCCGCGCTCGGCGCAAACGGGAAGCGGGCGCGGTGCCGGGTGACCGGGCCATCCGCGTTCGGCGCGCAAGCGGGAAGGAGGAGCATGAAGGCAACCGGCATCCTCGTAGCGACGATGGGTGGCCTCGCTCTCGGTCTGCTGCTGCCGGGGACCGCCTTGGCGGGAGCGCCCGGCCGGGCGGCCGGGGCGTGCGCCGTCACCGTGGTCGCCAGCGCCCAGCCCGCGGTTGGCGACCGAAAAGACCACCAGGAGGACGGCGACGATGGTGGTGGCCATCGCGGGAATCGGGCCGACGACGATGGAAGCGACAACGACATCCTGACCGTGGTCGGTGGCGTCGCCCTCCTCGCCCACGCGCTCGCTGGCGGCGTCATCCTGGTTCGGCGTCGCCGACACGCGACCGACACCGCAATGCGTTGATCCGTGCCGCACCGCAGCTCCGTAGGCGTTTGGCCGGCTCGATGCCGGGAAGACCGTGCGCCACCGTAGATCCTGAGGAGCGAGGATGGCGCACGCAGGACACGCCCGGAAGCGGACCCCGGCGCGCAAGGCTCCGCCGCCGGCCAAGGTGGCGGCGAAGAAGGTGGCTACGGCGACGAAGCGGGCCACCGGTGCCACGGCCGCGAAATCGCCGGGCGGGAAGCCCACGCCGACGTCCCCGCGTACCGCCCGCAAGAAGGCGGTAGCGGCCACTGCCGCGCCGAGCCGCCGACCCACCGCGAAGGCCACCGCCGCGAAGAAGGCACCGGCCGGCCGGATAGCGACGGCCAGCACGACGAGAACAGCGACGCGCAAGGCGACCACGGCGAAGGCGCTGGCGAAGAAGGCCACCACCAAGCGGGCACCGACGGCGAAGACGGCGGCCACGCAGGCGGCGGCGTCCCGCTCCCGCTCGGCGAGTACGACCCCGGCGCGCAAGGCGACCACGATGGAGTCGTTCGGCAACCGGCGCGGAGCCCGCACCGGATCCCGCTAGTCCCGGGAAAGTCGGGTGAGGAAGCCGCGTACCTGCTCCCGGGCCCGATCCTTGATCTCCGGGCCGTGGGTGAAGGCGGCCACGTCGTAGTCCAGCTCGCCGAGCACATGGGCGGTCTGCTGGGTCATCCGGAAGTCCGTGCACAACACCTTCACCGGCCACCGGATGCCTGCCACGTTGAACAGCGCGTCGCCGGTGATCAGGACCCGGGTCGGCTCGTGCAGCAGCGAGATGTGCCCCGGCGAGTGGCCGGGCGTGTGCACCACGCGCAGCCCACCGCCGACGTCGAGCAGGTCGCCGTCGGCGAGCGGCTGGGCCACCTCGAAGGCGGGGAAGCGACCGGAGGAGAGCCGGGCGAAGAGTCGGCCGCCGGCGACCGTGGGATCCCTCGGCGGCGGGGTGCCGGTCGCGGCGTACGGGACGTCGGCGGCATGCAGGGCCAGCGGTGCGCCGGTGCGCCGGGCCACCTCGGCGGCCCCGCCAGCATGGTCGGGGTGGGCGTGGGTGAGCACGATGCCTGTGACGTCGGCGGGACCCTTGCCGATCGCGGCCAGCCCCTGCACGATGCGGGCCGGTGCCCGCTTCAGCCCGCAGTCCACCAGGGTGACATCACCGGCGTCGCCGACAAGTGCGTACGAATTGATCATCGCTCGGCCGGCGGTGGGGATTCGCCAGACGCCCGGTGCGAGCGCAACTGCGGGTGACCGCGCCATCGACGCAAAATATCATCCAGCCCGCCCGATGTCCGCCCCGCAACCGGTGCCCCAGTGCGTTCCGTCGGCCGCGCAACGGGAAGGATGACGGGGTGGCCAGACGAGACAACCGGCCGTCGGAGCCGACCGGGTGCCCGTGCGGGCAGCCGCTGCCGTACGCGGACTGTTGCCGGCGCCTGCACCGCGGCGAGGCCGACGCACCGACGGCGGAGACGCTGATGCGCTCCCGGTACGCGGCCTTCGCCGTCGGTGACCCGGACTACCTGCTCCGCAGCTGGCACCGCAGCACCCGTCCGCGCGGGTTGCGCCTCGACCCGGCGCAGCGCTGGACCGGCCTGGAGGTCGTCGGCACCGACCGTGGTGGGCTGTTCGACAGCACCGGCACTGTCGAGTTCCGGGCCCACTACCGCGACGGCGGCCGGCCCGGCACAGTGGCCGAGCGCAGCCGCTTCGTCCGCGAGGACGGCCGCTGGGTCTACCTCGACGCGGCGTCCAGCTAGCTCGACGCGGACCGCAGCCAGGCCCGGCTCAGAGGGCGGTCCGGGCGGGGTCGACGCGTCCGGTACGCGCCGGGCCGCCGCCGGGCGCGTCGTTCCGGGCGCGGGCCGTCAGCAGCGCCGCGACCAGGAGATACGGTACGGCCCAGACCGCGAACGCCACGGGGTTGCCGGCCACGCCGGCGAGCAGGCCGTAGCTGGCGTACACGGCGATGCCTGTCACGTCGGTCGCCAACCCGGCCAGCGAGGTGACGGTGGCCCGATCGGTGCCGCTGATCCGTTCCTGCAACCGCGTGTCGGCGAGTACCGAGGCGAGCTGGAAGCCACAGAACGCCGCCGCGACCAGGAGGAACCCGGTCCACTGCCGAAGCAGGGCGCCGCTGGCCAGGGCGGCCGCCGAACCGGCCAGGACAAGTGCGTACCCGCCGGTGCCGAGCCGCTGGCCGAGTGGGGCGAGCAGGCCGCCGACGATCTGCCCCGCCGCGACGAGCAGGAGCAGCAGCGGCACGGTCGACAGGGCGACGCCGGTGTCCCGGGCCAGCAGCGGGAGGTACTCCTCCAGGGCGCTCCAGACCGCGGTCACCGCCGCGACGAGCACCACGGCCGCGCGTACCGCACGGTCGTGGCGTGCCTCGGCGACTCCCCTGCGCAGCCCCTGCCACCAGCCGGGTTCGTCGTCTCCAAGCTCCGACCCGGCCGCCGGTGCGGCGGCGTCGGCGCGGCGGTGTTCGGGGAAGCGGGTCGCCACGGCGAGGGCGAGCCCGCAGGCCGCGATGCTGGCCACCCCCACCGCCAGGTAGCCGCCGACCTGCAGCGCCGGCCCGGCCAGCAGGATCGAGACGAGTACGCCGACGGTGCCGGCGGTGCGGGCCCGGCCGATGGTGCGGGCGTACCGGTCGGCCGCGCCGAGGTGGTCGAGTTCGTCGAAGACCAGGGCCTCCAGGGCACCGGAGGCGAAGGCGCTGCCGGCTCCCCAGAGGACGAACCCGAGGGCGAACGCGTAGTAGGACGGAACGAACGTCCACAGGGCGAAGCCGGCGGCGGCACAGATCGGTGCCAGGCAGAGCATCTGACGCCGGGACGTCGCATCCGCCCACGCGCCGGAGGGCGTCTCCAGGGCGAGGGCCGCCAGCGACCAGATCACGAACAGTGAGGAGATCTGCCCGACCGACAGGCCACTGTCGGCGAACAGCAGCGCGTACACCGGGTAGAGCAGCACCAGGTCGGTGAGGAAGGCGTACGCGTAGAGGGTGGCCGCCAGGTTGCGGACACCCGTCGAGGTGGAAGTCATCGAGGCCTTTCGGGTGGGACGGGTGACGGACGCCGGTGCTCCGGCGACCGTGGCGGTCCACGGCCTCGAACAGAAACTTAATGTCGCCAGGTCATGGCGTTGATCTTAACCGGCGGCACGGCACCGTGGGGTACCCGGAACGCCGCGCGGGACGGGACCGCTCTCGGTCCCGCCCCGGGTCGGAGATCAGCGCTTGTCGTCGGGCCTCGGCAGGATGATCGTCGACTCGCTCTCGTCGGAACCGCGCTGCGCCGGCACCTCGGGAGCGGCCGAGATGACCTGGGTGGTGTCCGGGTCACCGGTACGCGGCAGCGGCGTGGTCGGGTCGTCCTGCTGCGGGAACGACTGGCGCGGCAGCGGCGCGGTGGTCTCGCTGTCCGTCCCGCCGCCGGTGACGACCTGCGTGGCCTCCGGGTCGTAGGCCGGGGTCGGTGCGGCGGCGGGCGTCGGCGAGGCCGGGTCGGCGGAGGC
>NZ_POTX01000321.1 GCF_003236305.1 Micromonospora endophytica
TGTCCGGCGGTGTCCTACTCTCCCACACCCTCCCGAGTGCAGTACCATCGGCGCTGGAGGGCTTAGCTTCCGGGTTCGGAATGTAACCGGGCGTTTCCCCTCCGCCATGACCGCCGTAACCTTATCAACATGTCAAACAACCACACACACCAACCAACGCTGGCGGGATCATTTGTTTGTTGTGAGTTACACAGTGGACGCGAGCAGAACCTTTGTAGTCAAGTCCTCGGCCTATTAGTACCGGTCAACTGAACCAGTTACCTGGCTTACATTTCCGGCCTATCAACCCAGTCGTCTAGCTGGGGGCCTTACCCACCCCGAAGAGTGGTGGGATACCTCATCTTGAAGCGAGCTTCCCGCTTAGATGCTTTCAGCGGTTATCCCTTCCGAACGTAGCTAACCAGCCGTGCCCCTGGCGGGACAACTGGCACACCAGAGGTTCGTCCGTCCCGGTCCTCTCGTACTAGGGACAGCCCTTCTCAAGTATCCTACGCGCACGGCGGATAGGGACCGAACTGTCTCACGACGTTCTAAACCCAGCTCGCGTACCGCTTTAATGGGCGAACAGCCCAACCCTTGGGACCTGCTACAGCCCCAGGATGCGACGAGCCGACATCGAGGTGCCAAACCATCCCGTCGATATGGACTCTTGGGGAAGATCAGCCTGTTATCCCCGGGGTACCTTTTATCCGTTGAGCGACACCGCTTCCACACGCAAGTGCCGGATCACTAGTCCCGACTTTCGTCCCTGCTCGACCCGTCAGTCTCACAGTCAAGCTCCCTTGTGCACTTACACTCAACACCTGATTGCCAACCAGGCTGAGGGAACCTTTGGGCGCCTCCGTTACCCTTTAGGAGGCAACCGCCCCAGTTAAACTACCCACCAGACACTGTCCCTGAACCGGATCACGGCCCGAAGTTAGATACCCAAATCAACCAGAGTGGTATTTCAAGATTGCCTCCACACATACTGGCGTATGCGCTTCACCGGCTCCCACCTATCCTACACAAGCCGAATCAGATACCAATGTCAAGCTATAGTAAAGGTCCCGGGGTCTTTCCGTCCTGCCGCGCGTAACGAGCATCTTTACTCGTACTGCAATTTCGCCGGGCCTGTGGTTGAGACAGTGGGGAAGTCGTTACGCCATTCGTGCAGGTCGGAACTTACCCGACAAGGAATTTCGCTACCTTAGGATGGTTATAGTTACCACCGCCGTTTACTGGCGCTTAAGTTCTCCGCTTCGCCCCGAAGAGCTAACAGGTCCCCTTAACGTTCCAGCACCGGGCAGGCGTCAGTCCATATACATCGAATTACTTCTTCGCATGGACCTGTGTTTTTAGTAAACAGTCGCTTCCCCCTGCTCTCTGCGGCCATACAACGCTCCACCCGCGCGGGGCTTCACGTCTCCGGCCCCCCTTCTCCCTAAGTTACGGGGGCAATTTGCCGAGTTCCTTAACCACAGTTCACCCGATCGCCTCGGTATTCTCTACCTGACCACCTGTGTCGGTTTGGGGTACGGGCCGCTCGGAACTCGCTAGAGGCTTTTCTCGACAGCATAGGATCACTGACTTCACCTGAATCGGCTCGGCATCACGTCTCAGCCTCAATGACATGCGGATTTGCCTACATGTCGGCCTACACGCTTACCCCGGCACAACCACCGGCCGGGCTCAGCTACCTTCCTGTGTCACCCCATCGCTTGACTACTACCCGCCAGGGTCCCACGCTCCCCACCAAGAATCCGAAGACCCCCAGCAGATCGGGTGGTTAGCACAACGAAGTTCATCACGGGCGCTCCTTCGCGGGTACGGGAATATCAACCCGTTGTCCATCGACTACGCCTCTCGGCCTCGCCTTAGGTCCCGACTCACCCAGGGCGGAATAACCTGGCCCTGGAACCCTTGGTCATCCGGCGGAAGGGTTTCTCACCCTTCTTTCGCTACTCATGCCTGCATTCTCACTCGTGCCGCGTCCACAACTGGGTCACCCCGCTGCTTCACCCCCGGCACGACGCTCCCCTACCCATCCACACACCTGCACAAGGAATCAAGTCCAAGCGAAGTAAAATGTGAATGCCACAGCTTCGGCGGTGTGCTTGAGCCCCGCTACATTGTCGGCGCGGAACCACTTGACCAGTGAGCTATTACGCACTCTTTAAAGGATGGCTGCTTCTAAGCCAACCTCCTGGTTGTCTAAGCGACCCCACATCCTTTTCCACTTAGCACACGCTTAGGGGCCTTAGCTGGTGATCTGGGCTGTTTCCCTCTCGACTACGAAGCTTATCCCCCGCAGTCTCACTGCCGCGCTCTCACTTACCGGCATTCGGAGTTTGGCTGATTTCGGTAAGCTTGTAGGCCCCCTAGACCATCCAGTGCTCTACCTCCGGCAAGAAACACACGACGCTGCACCTAAATGCATTTCGGGGAGAACCAGCTATCACGGAGTTTGATTGGCCTTTCACCCCTAACCACAGGTCATCCCCCAACTTTTCAACGTTGGTGGGTTCGGCCCTCCACGTAGTCTTACCCACGCTTCAGCCTGCCCATGGCTAGATCACTCCGCTTCGGGTCTAGAACATGCGACTCAACGCCCTCTTCAGACTCGCTTTCGCTACGGCTCCCCCACACGGGTTAACCTCGCCACATGCCACTAACTCGCAGGCTCATTCTTCAAAAGGCACGCCGTCACCCCGCAAGGCTCCGACGGATTGTAGGCGAACGGTTTCAGGTACTATTTCACTCCCCTCCCGGGGTACTTTTCACCATTCCCTCACGGTACTCGTCCGCTATCGGTCACCAGGAAGTATTCAGGCTTACCAGGTGGTCCTGGCAGATTCACGGCAGATTTCAGGAGTCCGCCGCTACTCGGGAACACCCACAGAAGACCAGCTGCTTTCACCTACCGGACTATCACCGTCTACGGTCGGCCTTTCCAGACCATTCAGCTAACAACTGGCTTTATAACTCCTCGAACACGTGTCAGCATGTTCAGCAGGGTCCCACAACCCCGACCACGCAACCCCTGACAGGTATCACACGCAACCGGTTTAGCCTAAATCCGCTTTCGCTCGCCACTACTCACGGAATCACATGTTGTTTTCTCTTCCTACGGGTACTGAGATGTTTCACTTCCCCGCGTTCCCTCCACACACCCTATGAATTCAGGTGCAGGTGACACCACATGACTGGTGCCGGGTTACCCCATTCGGACACCCTGGGATCACAGCTCGGTTGACAGCTCCCCCAGGCCTATCGCGGCCTCCCACGTCCTTCATCGGCTCCTGGTGCCAAGGCATCCACCGTTCGCCCTTGACAACTTGACCACAAAGATGCTCGCGTCCACTGTGCAATTCTCAACAAACAACCAACCCACAACCCACAGCCCCACACCACAACCCGACCACCGCCGGCGGTATGCGAGACCAGGCCATGCCTGGCAACCAACACTGCAACGTCACCGCCACAGCAATCGGCTCTGAAACAACAACCACAACCGGGTTGTTCCTTCAGGACCCAACAGGGTGCTATACACCAGCCACCAGCCGCACCAGAACCCCGTTCCCACCACCGAAGCAGCTGTACTAGGAAAAATTCCGGCCGTTGCCGGCACCTGACTCACCAGTGTCTCCGCCATCTGAGCACCCCGACCCGACATCCGCGGGCCACGAGGCTCCATACCAGCCTTCGCTGGATGGTGCTCCTTAGAAAGGAGGTGATCCAGCCGCACCTTCCGGTACGGCTACCTTGTTACGACTTCGTCCCAATCGCCAGCCCCACCTTCGACGGCTCCCTCCACAAGGGTTGGGCCACCGGCTTCGGGTGTTGCCGACTTTCGTGACGTGACGGGCGGTGTGTACAAGGCCCGGGAACGTATTCACCGCAGCGTTGCTGATCTGCGATTACTAGCGACTCCGACTTCACGGGGTCGAGTTGCAGACCCCGATCCGAACTGAGACCGGCTTTTTGGGATTCGCTCCACCTCACGGTATCGCAGCCCATTGTACCGGCCATTGTAGCATGCGTGAAGCCCTGGACATAAGGGGCATGATGACTTGACGTCATCCCCACCTTCCTCCGAGTTGACCCCGGCAGTCTTCGATGAGTCCCCGCCATAACGCGCTGGCAACATCGAACAAGGGTTGCGCTCGTTGCGGGACTTAACCCAACATCTCACGACACGAGCTGACGACAGCCATGCACCACCTGTCACCGGCCCCGAAGGACCCCACATCTCTGCAGGATTTCCGGCGATGTCAAACCCAGGTAAGGTTCTTCGCGTTGCATCGAATTAATCCGCATGCTCCGCCGCTTGTGCGGGCCCCCGTCAATTCCTTTGAGTTTTAGCCTTGCGGCCGTACTCCCCAGGCGGGGCGCTTAATGCGTTAGCTGCGGCACAGAGAACCGGAGAGGCCCCCCACACCTAGCGCCCAACGTTTACAGCGTGGACTACCAGGGTATCTAATCCTGTTCGCTCCCCACGCTTTCGCTCCTCAGCGTCAGTATCGGCCCAGAGACCCGCCTTCGCCACCGGTGTTCCTCCTGATATCTGCGCATTTCACCGCTACACCAGGAATTCCAGTCTCCCCTACCGAACTCTAGCCTGCCCGTATCGACTGCAGGCCCGCAGTTGAGCCACGGGTTTTCACAGTCGACGCGACAAGCCGCCTACGAGCTCTTTACGCCCAATAAATCCGGACAACGCTCGCGCCCTACGTCTTACCGCGGCTGCTGGCACGTAGTTGGCCGGCGCTTCTTCTGCAGGTACCGTCACTTGCGCTTCGTCCCTGCTGAAAGAGGTTTACAACCCGAAGGCCGTCATCCCTCACGCGGCGTCGCTGCATCAGGCTTCCGCCCATTGTGCAATATTCCCCACTGCTGCCTCCCGTAGGAGTCTGGGCCGTGTCTCAGTCCCAGTGTGGCCGGTCGCCCTCTCAGGCCGGCTACCCGTCGTCGCCTTGGTAGGCCATCACCCCACCAACAAGCTGATAGGCCGCGAGCCCATCCCAGGCCGAAAAACTTTCCACCACCAAACATGCGTCCAGCAGTAATATCCGGTATTAGCCCCCGTTTCCGAGGGTTATCCCAAAGCCTAGGGCAGGTTGCTCACGTGTTACTCACCCGTTCGCCGCTCGAGTACCCCGAAGGGCCTTTCCGCTCGACTTGCATGTGTTAAGCACGCCGCCAGCGTTCGTCCTGAGCCAGGATCAAACTCTCCAACAAAAACCTGTTGAACAATCCATCCCGACAACAAACAAAATGTTGCCAAAGGAATCCCAAACCAGCCAGATCCGAAGACCCAACCAGCAC
>NZ_POTX01000322.1 GCF_003236305.1 Micromonospora endophytica
GGATTAGGTGGGGAGGGGGTGTTCGGTGGCGGTTAGGTAGGTGTGGAGGGTTTGGCGGGAGTGGGTGAGGGCGGTAATGCGGTCGTCCAGGCCGCGTAGGCGGGCGCGCAGGGTGTCCAGCAACTCGGGGCAGGGCTCCAGGTCCGGGCCCTCGCCGGTGGCGCAGGGCAGCAGGTAGGCGATGTCCTCAGTGGACAGGCCGGCGGCGAGCAGGCGGCGGATCTGGATCACCGTCAGCACGGCGTGCTCGGCGTACTCGCGGTAGCCATTGGTGCCGCGCGCCGGTTCGAGCAGGCCCTGGCTCTCGTAGTAGCGCAGTTGGTGCGGGTTGACGCCGGTCCGCCGGCTGAGTTCCCCGATCAGCACATCGTCCCCTTGACCTTCATATCGATGTGAAGGTTGACGATATCGGTCAGGACCACCAGGAGAGGGAACAGATGACTGACGAACGTACCCCGGTGTCGGTGATCGGGCTGGGCCTGATGGGCCGGGCACTGGCGGGAGCGCTGCTCGCCGAGGGGCATCCGACCACGGTGTGGAACCGGACCGCGGAGAAGGCTACGGATCTCGTCGCCCAGGGCGCGCGACCCGCCGACTCGGTCGACGCCGCGCTGGCGTCGAGCCCGCTCGTGATCGTCTGTGTGACGGACTACGACGCGGTGCGGGCGCTGCTCACCCCGGTCGGGGCGGCGCTGGACGGGCGGGTCGTGGTGAACCTGACCTCGGGCGACTCGGCGGTGGCGCGGGGGACCGCCGAGTGGGTGTCCGGTCGCGGCGGCAGCTACCTGGACGGCGCGATCCTGGCCGGGCCGGCGGAGATCGGCGGAGACAAGGCCGCCCTGCTCTACGCCGGGCCACGTCCGGTCTTCGACAGGTACGCCTCGACGCTGGGCAGCCTCGGTCCGGCCATTCACGTCGGCGACGACCACGGCCTGTCGTCCCTGTACGACGTGGCCGTGCTGGGCCTGATGTGGGGCATCCTGAACGGTTTCGTGCAGGGCGCCGCCCTGCTCGGTGCGGCGGGGGTGCCGGCTACGGCGTTCGCCCCTCTGGCCAGCCGGGGCATCGGGACGGTGACCGGCTGGTTGGCGGGCTACGCCACGCAGATCGACGACGGCACCTACCCCGCCGACGACTCCACGATCGATGTCCACCTAGCCGCGATGGCGCACGTCATAGCGGAGGGGGAGACGCTCGGCGTCAACGTCGAGTCGACCGCGCTGGCCCGTACGCTCGCCGAACGGGCGGTGGCCGACGGGCATGGCGGCAGCAGCTACGCGGCGATGATCACCCAGTTCCGCAAGCCCACCGCCGAGGGCGAGCCCACCAGCGAAGGCAGGCCCACCGCCGACCCGGCGCCGGACGCGGCGGCCGAGACGGCGGCGTACGACCCACGGGCGCTGCTGGAGCGGAGTCGGCTCGGGATCCTGGCCACGATCAAGTCGGATGGCCGTCCGCAGCTCTCGCCGGTGCAGCCCTACTACGACCGGGCGGCCGGGGTAATTTTCGTGTCGATGACCGAGGGGCGGGCCAAAACCGCGAACCTGCGCCGGGATCCGCGCGCCACCCTGGAGGTGACAAGTCCTGACGGGTGGGCCTGGGCCACCGCCGAGGGCACCGCCACCCTGACCGGTCCCGGCACCGATCCGCACGGCCCCGAGGTGGAGGCGCTCGTCGACTACTACCGCAGAGCCGCCGGGGAGCACCCGGACTGGGCTGAGTACCGGGCGGTGATGGTCGCCGACCGCCGGGTACTCATGACCATGACCGTCGACCACGTGTACGGCGAGCGGGTCGGCTGACCAGGAAGGTGCCGAGGTAAGTCGACGGTAACTCCGGCGTGGTTTCATGGGCGAATGGCGAACCCCGTGATCCTCTCCGTCGACGACGACCCGGCGGTCTCCCGGGCGGTCGCCCGGGATCTCCGGCGCCGCTACGGCGACCGCTACCGGGTGGTTCGGGCCAGCTCCGGGCCGGAGGCCCTGGAGGCGCTGCGGGAGGTCAAACTGCGCGGCGAGCAGGCGGCGCTGCTGCTGGCCGACTACCGGATGCCGGAAATGACAGGCATCGAGTTCCTGGAAGCCGCGATGGATCTCTTCCCCGCCGCGCGGCGGGTGCTGCTGACCGCGTACGCGGACACCGGCGCGGCGATCGACGCGATCAACCTGGTCGACCTCGACCATTACCTGCTCAAGCCCTGGCATCCGCCGGAGGAGAAGCTCTACCCGGTGGTCGACGCGCTGCTGGAGGCGTGGTCGGCCACCCCGGACGCCGGCGCGACGGAGATCAGGGTGGTCGGTCACCGCTGGTCCGCCGAGTCCTTCGCGGTGCGTGACTTCCTCGCCCGCAACCTGGTGCCGTACCGGTGGCTGCTGGTCGACGACCCGGAGGCCGGCCGGCTGCTCGCGGCGGCCGGGGTGACCGCGAACGACGTACCGCTGGTGGTCACCGCCGACGGCAAGGCCCTGGTGGCACCCACGGAGGCGGAGCTGGCCGCGTTGGTCGGCCTGACCGTCGCACCGGCTGCCGACTTCTACGACCTGGTGGTCGTCGGCGGCGGGCCGGCCGGGCTGGGGGCCGCCGTGTACGGGGCCTCGGAGGGACTGCGGACCGTTCTGGTGGAGCGGCTGGCCACCGGCGGGCAGGCCGGCCAGAGCAGCCGGATCGAGAACTACCTCGGTTTCCCCGACGGGGTGTCCGGTGCACAGCTCACCGACCGGGCCCGCCGGCAGGCGCTCAAATTCGGCGCGGAGCTGCTCAGCACCCGGGAGGTCGTCGGCCTGGAGGAGGCCGGCTCGGCGCGGCTGCTGCGGTTCAGTGACGGTCAGACCCTCGCGGCGCACGCCGTGGTGCTGGCGACCGGGGTGTCATACCGGATGCTCGACGCGCCCGGCCTGGCCGACTTCGCCGGCCGGGGGGTGTTCTACGGCTCGGCCGCCAGCGAGGCACCGAGCTGCGTCGGCGCGGAGGTCTACATCGTGGGTGGGGCCAACTCGGCCGGGCAGGCGGCGATGTATTTCTGTCGCTACGCCCAACGGGTGCACCTGCTGATCCGGGGCGCGGACCTCACCGCCTCGATGTCCCGGTACCTCATCGACCAGCTCGACCGCGTCGACCAGGTGACCGTGCACCCGTACACCGAGGTGACGGCCGGGGCGGGCGACGAGCACCTGCAACGGTTGACGCTGCGCGACACCCGCACCGGCGAGCAGCGCGAGGTGGACGCCTCCTGGCTCTTCGTGTTCATCGGCGCAGAGCCGCGTACCGGATGGTTGGACGGCACCCTGGTCCGCGACGATCGTGGCTTCGTGGTCACCGGGCCGGACCTGGTCGCCAGCGGGCGTCGGCCACCGGGCTGGTCGCTGCCCCGCGACCCGTACCACCTCGAATCAAGCGTGCCGGGGGTGTTCGCGGCCGGTGACGTGCGGGCGGAGTCGGTGAAGCGGGTCGCCTCGGCGGTGGGTGAGGGTGCGATGGCCGTCTCGCTGGTGCACCGCTACCTGGAGGCACAGTGAACGCCGAAATCCCACCGGCAGCCGATGAGCTGCGGCGGTTGGCCCCGGACGAGGTCCGCACGCTGTTCCTGTTCGAGTCGCTCGACGACGAGCAGGTGGCCTGGCTGGCCGAGCAGGGCCGGGTGGAGCGGCGAGCGGCCGGTGAGCTGGTCTATGCCGAAGGCGAACCGGCGGAGTGCTTCTTCATCCTGCTCGACGGCATGGTCCGACTCTGCCGGACGGTGCACGGCGATCAGGTGGAGATCAACCGGACCGACCAGCGCGGCGTGTACGGCGGGGCCACCCAGGCGTACATCGGCGACGAACAGGTCTACCGCCACAGCATGTGGGCGCTGACCGACGCCGAGTTCTTCGTGCTGCCGGCGGAGCAGTTCGCGTACGCGGTGCGTACCTGGTTCCCGATGGCGATGCACCTGCTGGAGGGGTTGTACATCGGCATGCGGGACACCCAGACCCGGGTCGGCGAGCGGGAGCGGCTGCTGGCCCTGGGCTCGCTGTCGGCAGGGCTGACCCACGAGCTGAACAATCCGGCGAGCGCGGCGGTACGCGCCGCCGCCGGCCTGCGGGAGCGGATCGCCGCGATGCGGCACAAGCTGGCCAGCATCGCCGACGGCCGGATCGACTCCCGGCGGCTGTACGCCCTGGTGGGCCTCCAGGAGGAGGCGGTCGATCGGGTGGGCAAGGCACCGAAGTTGACGGCCATGCAGACCAGCGACGCCGAGGACGAGCTGACCGACTGGCTGGACGACCGGGGCCTCACCGCCGGCTGGGAACTGGCGTCGATCCTGGTCGCCGGTGGGCTGGACGTCGACTGGCTGGAGCGGGTCCAGGCGGCGGTGGGCACGGACGACCTGGAACCGGCGGTGCGTTGGTTGACCTACACGGTGGAGACCGAGCTGCTGTTGGCGGAGATCGGTGACGCCGCCATCCGGATCTCCACCCTGGTCGGCGCGGCCAAGCAGTACTCCCAACTCGATCGGGCGCCCTATCAGGTGGTGGACGTGCACGAGCTGCTCGACGCCACGCTGACCATGCTCAGGGGGAAGTTCTCCGCCGGGGTCCTGGTGGTCAGGGAGTACGACCGGAGCCTGCCGACGATCCCGGCGTACGCCGCCGAGCTGAACCAGGTGTGGAGCAACCTGATCGACAACGCGATCGGTGCGATGGGCAGCGCCGGCACCCTGACCATCCGCACCGGCCGCCTCGACGAGCAGTTGTTCGTCGAGATCGCCGACACCGGCCCGGGCATCCCGGCGGAGATCCGCCCCCGCATCTTCGAGCCGTTCTTCACCACCAAGCCGGTCGGCGAGGGCACCGGCCTGGGCCTGGACATCTCCTATCGCATCGTGGTCAACAAGCACCACGGCGACATCCAGGTGACCACCGCCCCGGGCGACACCGTCTTCCGGGTCCTGCTGCCGATCGCCCCCGAGCCACCGCCAGCCAGCTGACCGCCACCCCGCCCCTGGCGCTCATCGTCCAAGATCCGGTCGGCTCGGTCCTTGATCCACACAGTTTCAGGGAAGGTGCTGCCTCAGCCGCAGGCCGACACAGCAACTTCCCCGAAGTTGTGTGACCTGCGGCGGCGCACCAAGATCCAGAAGGGTTGCCGCCCCACGCCGGGCGGAGCCTGGCGTGGGGCGGCGTGGGGCGAGTGGTGCCGGTGGTGCGGGTGGTGCGCGTAGTGCGAGTGGTGCGCGTAGTGCAGTGGTGCCGGTGGTGCGCGTAGTGCGAGTGGTGCGGGTGGTGCCCGTGGTGCAGTGGTGCGGGTGGTGCCCGTG
>NZ_POTX01000323.1 GCF_003236305.1 Micromonospora endophytica
GGGCGGGAGTTGTTAACCGGGGGCCCCTCCTATACATGAGGCGTTAGCAGGGGGCCCCTCCTTGCGTCTGGACGAGTTCGATGAGCACGCCGTTGGCGTCCTTGGGGTGGACGAAGTTGATCCGTGAGCCGGCGGTGCCGCGGCGCGGGGTGTCGTAGAGCAGCCGGAGACCGCGTTCGCGCAGCGCCGCGCAGGCCGCGTCGATGTCGGCAACGGTGTACGCCACCTGCTGCACCCCGGGGCCGTTGCGGTCGAGGAACTTCGCGATCGTCGACTCCGGGGTCAGCGGGGCGAGCAGCTGTACGCAGCCGCCCTCGGTGGTCGGCCCCACCGCCAGCATCGCTTCCCGGACCCCCTGCTCGGTGTTGGTCTCGGTGTGCACGCAGCGCATCCCGAACGTCCGTTGATGGAAGTCGATCGCGGCGTCGAGGTCGGCGACCGCGATCCCGACATGGTCGATACGGAGCAGGCCGATGTCTGTGACATAGTCGGCAGCGGGCTCGATGGGGCAGTTCTCAGGCATGACGCTAGTCTGGCCGAACAATCGTTAAGGCGTACAGGTCGGCACCCCCTCGGAGGCAGGTATGGCTTCGGTGATCGTCAGCGGCGCGCGGACCCCGATGGGGCGCCTGCTGGGCAACCTCAAGGACCTACCGGCGACCAGGCTGGGTGGCATCGCCATCGCCGCCGCCCTGGAGCGGGCCGGCGTCGCTCCGAACCAGGTGCAGTACGTGATCATGGGGCAGGTGCTGCAGGCCGGCACCGGGCAGATCCCGGCCCGGCAGGCGGCGGTGGAGGCGGGCATCCCGATGTCCGTGCCGGCCCTGACGATCAACAAGGTCTGCCTCTCCGGCCTGGACGCGATCGCCCTGGCCGACCAGCTGATCCGGGCCGGCGAGTTCGACATCGTGGTGGCCGGCGGCATGGAGTCGATGACCAACGCCCCGCACCTGCTGCTCGGCCAGCGCGGCGGTTACAAGTACGGCGACGTGACGCTCAAGGACCACATGGCGCTCGACGGGTTGAGTGACGCCTGGGACTGCTGTTCCATGGGCGAGTCCACCGAGCGGCACGGCACCGCCCGCGGCATCACCCGGCAGGAGCAGGACGAGTTCGCCGCGGCCAGCCACCAGCGGGCCGCCGCCGCGCAGAAGAACGGTCACTTTGCCGACGAGATCACCCCGGTGGTCATCCCGCAGCGCAAGGGCGACCCGCTGGTGATCAGCGAGGACGAGGGCATCCGGCCGGACACCACCGCCGAGTCGCTGGCCCGGCTCCGGCCGGCGTTCACCGCCGACGGCACCATCACCGCGGGCAGCTCCTCGCCGATCTCCGACGGCGCCGCCGCGGTGGTCGTGATGAGCAAGGCCAAGGCCAAGGAACTCGGCCTGACCTGGCTGGCCGAGGTCGGGGCGCACGGCAACGTGGCCGGGCCGGACAACTCCCTGCACTCGCAGCCGTCGAACGCCATCCAGCACGCCCTGCGCAAGGGCGGGCTCAGCGTCTCCGACCTCGACCTGATCGAGATCAACGAGGCGTTCGCGCAGGTCGGCATCCAGTCCACCCGTGACCTCGGGGTCAGCCCGGAGAAGGTCAACGTCAACGGCGGCGCGATCGCGTTGGGCCACCCGATCGGCATGTCCGGCGCCCGGCTGGTGCTCACCCTCGCCATGGAACTCAAGCGGCGCGGTGGCGGCACCGGGGCGGCGGCGCTCTGCGGTGGCGGCGGTCAGGGTGACGCCCTGATCATCCACGTCCCCGCCCCGTCTGAGCAGTGAGCCGGCGCAACGCTGGTGCTCCGGCGGCCGGTTCGGTGCGGCGCAGTCGGGACGTACCACTGCTCGTCGAGCGGGCCCGCGAGGGCGACCCACGCGCGGTGGCCCGGCTGATCACCCTGGTCGAGTCGGGCGACGAGACGCTGCCGGCGATCGCCGCGGCACTCGCCCCGCACACCGGTCGGGCCCAGGTGGTCGGGTTGACCGGTTCCCCCGGGGTGGGCAAGTCGACCACCACGAACGAGCTGGTGCGGGCCCTGCGGGCCCGGGGCCACCGGGTCGGCGTGCTGGCCATCGACCCGTCCAGCCCGTTCACCGGCGGGGCGATCCTCGGTGACCGGGTGCGGATGCAGGACCACGCCACCGATCCGGGCGTCTACATCCGCTCGATGTCCAGCCGGGGACACCTCGGCGGGCTGTCGGCGGCCACCCCGCAGGCGGTGCGGGTGCTGGAAGGTGCCGGCTGTGACGTGGTGCTGGTGGAGACCGTCGGGGTGGGGCAGGCCGAGGTCGAGGTGGCTTCGCTCGCGGACACCACGTTGGTGCTGCTCGCACCCGGGATGGGCGACGCGATCCAGGCGGTGAAGGCCGGCATCCTGGAGATCGCCGACATCTTCGTGGTCAACAAGGCCGACCGGGACGGCGCGGACGCCACCGTCCGGGACATCCAGGGCATGATCGCCCTGGGTGAGCGCGGGCCGGGCCAGTGGCGTCCGCAGGTGGTGCGCTCGGTGGCGGTGCGGGGCGAGGGCATCGACGACATCGCCGCCGCCATCGACAAGCACCGCGGCTGGTTGGTCGAGCACGACGAGCTGCGCCGCCGCCGCGAGGCGCGGGCCGCCGTCGAGATCGAGGCGATCGCGCTCGGTGCGCTGCGGGCCCGGATCGGCTCGCTACGCGACGGTACGCAGCTGCCGGCGCTCGCCGCCGAGGTGGCCGCCGGCGCGACCGATCCGTACGCCGCCGCCGACGCCCTGCTCGCCCAGCTCTCCGCCTGACGGCGTCCACTGCGCAGCGGCGCGGACGGCTAGGCTCGCATCGACCCGCGACAGGCGTGGGCGGGCTACGGCCGGTGGGAGAGCATGGACCACGAGATGACGCAGGAGTTGCCGATGACGCCGGACGCGGTGCCGGGCGGGCGTACGCACATCTCCGACGAGGTGGTGGAGAAGATCGCGGTGGCCGCGGCGAAGGCCGTGCCGGGCGTGGTGGAGTTGGGTGGGGACATCGCCCGGTTCTTCAACGCGGTGCTCGACCGGGTCGGCCTGGACCAGGTGGGGGACGCCCGGCGGGGGTGCTCTGCGCACGTCACCGACGGCGGCGCGGTGATCAACCTGGTCATCGTGATCGACGCCGGGCATCCGGTGCCCGAGGTGACCACCGCGGTACGGGCCGGGGTGACCCAGGCGGTCGAGTCGTACGGGCTGCGGGTCGACGAGATCAACATCCGGGTCGACGACGTGGCCATCGACGGGCCGCCCGCCTGAGTCCGCGCCGCTCGGTTACCGTCCGGTACGAACTGGCTTAGCGATCGTTCAGGTCAGGGCTCTAGACTCGACGTGCAGTCGAGGACTCAAGGAGGAGCCCCGGGATGAACGCCGACGAGATCGCTGCCGGACGGGCCCGCTGGCAGGCCCGGTACGACGCCGCGCGGAAACGGGACGCCGACTTCACCACGCTCTCCGGGATGCCCGTCGAGCCGGTCTACGGGCCCCCGGAGGGTGCGCCGTACCCGGGGTTCGACCGGATCGGCTGGCCGGGCGAGTTCCCGTACACCCGGGGGTTGTACCCCACCGGCTACCGGGGGCGGACCTGGACGATCCGGCAGTTCGCCGGCTTCGGCAACGCCCGGCAGACCAACGAGCGTTACAAGATGATCCTCGGCGCGGGTGGCGGCGGCCTCTCGGTCGCCTTCGACATGCCCACCCTGATGGGCCGCGACTCCGACGACCCGCAGGCCCTCGGCGAGGTCGGCCACTGCGGGGTGGCGGTGGACAGCGCCGCCGACATGGAGGTGCTCTTCGACGGCATCGACCTGGCCGCTGTCACCACCAGCATGACCATCTCCGGCCCGGCGGTGCCGGTCTTCTGCATGTACCTGGTCGCCGCCGAGCGGCAGGGCGCCGACCTGTCCACGCTCGACGGCACCCTCCAGACCGACATCTTCAAGGAGTACATCGCGCAGAAGGAGTGGCTCTTCGACCCGGAGCCGCACCTGCGCCTGATCGGCGACCTGATGGAGTACTGCGCGACGGAGATCCCGCGCTACAAGCCACTGTCGGTCTCCGGCTACCACATCCGGGAGGCCGGCTCGACCGCCGCGCAGGAGTTGGCGTACACCCTCGCCGACGGCTTCGGCTACGTCGAGTTGGGGCTCTCGCGGGGGCTGGACGTCAACGTCTTCGCACCCGGGCTGAGCTTCTTCTTCGACTCGCACGTCGACTTCTTCGAAGAGATCGCCAAGTTCCGCGCCGCCCGCCGGATCTGGGCCCGCTGGCTGCGCGACGTCTACGGCGCCACCAGCGAGAAGGCGCTGTGGCTGCGGTTCCACACGCAGACCGCCGGAGTGTCGCTCACCGCGCAGCAACCGGTGAACAACGTGGTACGCACCGCCGTGGAGGCGCTCGCCGCGGTGCTCGGCGGCACCAACTCGCTGCACACCAACGCCCTGGACGAGACGCTCGCGCTGCCCACCGACTCCTCCGCCGAGATCGCCCTGCGGACCCAGCAGGTGCTGATGGAGGAGACCGGGGTGACCAACGTGGCCGACCCACTCGGCGGCTCGTGGTACGTCGAAACGCTCACCGACCGGATCGAGGCCGAGGCGGAGGAGATCTTCGCCCGGATCCGTGCCCTGGGCGGCGAAGGTCCGCACGCCATCGGCCCGATGACCGCCGGCATCCTGCGCGGCATCGAGGACGGCTGGTTCACCGGCCAGATCGCCGAATCCGCATTCGTCTACCAGCAGGCGCTGGAGAAGGGCGACAAGAAGATCGTCGGGGTCAACTGTCACACCGCGACGGTCGCCAAGGAGCTGGAGATCCTGCGCATCTCGCACGAGGTGGAGCTGGAACAGCGCCGGGTGCTCGCCGAACGCAAGTCCGGCCGCGACGACGCCCGGGTACGCGCGGCGATCGAGACGATGGTGGCGGTCAGCCGGACCGGAGAGAACCTGATCCCGGCCATGCTCGACGCGGTCCGGGCCGAGGCCACCCTCGGCGAGATCTGCGACGCGTTGCGCGCGGAATGGGGCGTTTACCGCGAGCCCGCACGGTTCTGACAACAGCCGGAGTCAGGGTGGCTGGGCAGGGGTGACGGTCGCAACTGTGCGGGCCGCGGTTGATCTGAGTTCAGCAAATCGCGTGCGAGACTAGATAACCATGAGCGACCCACGGATCACCTCGTCGATCTTCACCCGCGGCGCGGTCGACCTCAGCGCGCTGCGCAGCCCTGCCCCCAGTCCCACGCCGGCCCCGGCGCAGTCCGGGCC
>NZ_POTX01000324.1 GCF_003236305.1 Micromonospora endophytica
GGCTAACCCACCGCCAATCCTGGACCTAACCCCACCCCAGTCCCCCCTTGTTGATCATGAGGTTTGCGGCACTTGTCGATCTCCAAACTGTCGCTAACCTCATGATCAACTAACGTGGGAGGGGGGGTTTTGGCCTGTCCGGGCGGGCCTGGTAACCTGGCTCTTCGCGCAGCGATGACGCATGCTCGTCGCGCGCAACAAGCTGACCAACCCGAGCTATCAAGACGAGGCTGTCGCGTGGCGAACATCAAGTCCCAGATCAAGCGCAACCGGCAGAACGAGAAGCGCCGGCTGCGGAACAAGTCGGTCAAGTCGTCGCTGAAGACCGCCATCCGCAAGTTCCACGAGGCCGCCGAGGCCGGTGACGTCGAGAAGGCCACCGCCCTCATGCAGGACGCCTCGCGCAAGCTGGACAAGGCGGCCAGCAAGGGCGTCATCCACACCAACCAGGCTGCGAACCGCAAGTCGGCGATCGCCAAGCGCGTCGCGTCGTTCTCCGCCTGAGTCAGCGCGATCTTCAGATCTGACGGAAGCCCCGGGGTGCCGCCTCGGGGCTTCCGCACGTCGTCCTTCACCCCGACGTCAGCACCTGATCACCCAAGATCCGGCCTGAACACGTCGCGGGGCCCGGGTGTGATCACATCTCGGGGTTCGACGACGCCCACGCCGCGTTCCCGCGGTGGATCGGCGCTCACCACCACCCCGGTCCCCCGCTTCGGTCGCCAGTCGACGTGGACCCGCCCGACGACCGGTGCCATCTGCTGGCGGAACCTGTCGCGTTCCTGCTCTGGCACGGCCGCGGCCGAACGGACCACCGCGGCGGCCACCAGGTCGTTGAGCTTGACCATGACGGCCACCGCCATCGGCAGCACCAGCACGGCCCACCAGCTCACCAGCTCGGCGAGGGCGAGCAGCGCCGCCAACGCGATGGTCCCCTCGAAGAACACGAAGCAGAGCACACCGCCCGGGTTGACGAAGCGCAACCCGAGCACCCGGGCGTAGAGCGGCCGGTACCGCTCCTCGTCGGCCGGGATCGTGGCCCACGAGCCACGGAGGGCTCCGCTCACCTGGCGCCGCCCTGCCGCGCGGCAGCCACCGAGAAGACCGCCTTCTCCAGCGCGTACGCCCGGTCGTCGGAACCGCCCTTGACCGCCGCGTTGCACTCGGCCGCCGCCTGCATCGCCCGGACCAGCCCGTCGGGCGTCCAGCCACGCGCCTGCCGCTGAGCCCGCTCGACCTTCCACGGCGGCATGCCCAGGCTGCTCGCCAGCTGATAGGAGCTGCCCCGACCGGCCGAGGCGACCCGGGCCACGGTGCGTACTCCGTCGGCGAGGGCGTCGGCGATCGGCACCGGGTCCACTCCCACGTGCAGCGCCCAGCGCAGCGCCTCCAGCGCACCTGGCAGGTCACCGACCATCGTGGCGTCGGCCACGGTGAAGCCGCTCACCTCGACCCGACCCCGGTAGTAGCGGGCCACCGTGTCGGCACCGATCCGGCCGTCGGTGTCGGCGACCAACTGCGCGCAGGCCGCCGAGAGTTCCCGCAGGTCGTTGCCGACCGCCGCGATCAGCGCCTCGGCGGCGTCGTCGGCGCACCGCCCGCCCGCCCGACGGAACTCGTCGCGGACGAAGGCCACCCGGTCCCGGTGCCCCTTGAGCTTGGCCGCCGGCAGCACCTGGGCACCGGCCGACTTCAGCCCGTCGGCGAACGCCTTGCCCTTGGCCGCCCCGAGGTGCTGCACGACGAGCTGCACGTCCGGGTCGGGATTCTTCGCGTAGGCCAGCAGGGCCGCGACCAGGTCCTTGCGGGCATCCTGACCGGACCGGAGCACCAGCACCCGGCGGCCACCGAACAGCGACGGACTGAGCATCTCGTCGATCTCGCCGACGGTGAGCTGACCGGCGGCGTACTCCCGCACGTCCACGTCCGGATCGGTGGCCCGGGCCGCGGCGACGGTCTGGGCCACCGCACGCGTGGCGAGCAGCTCCTCGTCGCCGAGGACGAGCACAATGGGAGCGGCACTGGCGGCGGTCACGCCGCCCATATTCGCACGCCCCACGGCATGGTCCAGTCCGCTCGTCGGCTCTGCACCGGCAGCGCCGCACACAGCGCAAATCCAGACATTTGACTGATTACGTTATTTTCGCCATGAATCATCATGGATTCGCGATTTTTCATCATGGTCTCGCCCGACTCAGGTCGACCCCGCCCGTCACCACCGCCAGGCCGGAGGGGCCGAGCACCGCCGCGACATCTCCGTCCACGTCGGTACGCAGCACCCGCGCCCCGTGACGGGACAGCCGGGCCAGCACCGCCTCGCTGGGATGGCCGTAGGTGTTGCCGGCACCCACCGGCACCAGCGCCACCGCCGGGCGGATCGCGTCCAGAAAGGCCGGATCCTGGTACGCCGAGCCGTGGTGGGCGACCTTCAGCACATCGGCCCGCAGACCGGTCGGTGGTGGATGCTCCCGCAACTCCCGCTGCAACTCGGTCTCGGCGTCACCGGCGAGCAGGATCCGCACCCCGTCCACGACGGCCAGCAGCACCAGCGAGTTGTTGTTCGGGTCCGATCTGGTGCCGCGCATCGGGAACGGCGGGCCGAGCACCACCAGGTCGGTCCGGCCGGCCCGGTAGCGCCAGCCGGCCGGGGCGGCCACCAGCGGAGTGGCGTGGCCGGCGGCGGCGCTCTGGACCAGTTCCCGCCCGGCAGCCGGCTCCGGCCACTGCGGGGTGAGCACCGTGTCGACAGGCCGGCCCCGGAAGATCCCAGCGATTCCGCCGGTGTGGTCGACGTGGAAGTGGCTGATCACCAGCAGCGACACCCGGCGTACGCCGAGGCGGCGCAGGCAGGCGTCGGCCGCCGACGGATCCGGACCGGCGTCGACCACGACGGCCCGGCCGGCCGCCACCGGCAACACCACGGTGTCGCCCTGGCCGACGGCGCAGGCGGCGACGACCCACCCCGGGGGCGGCCAGCCGGGCGCGAGCACCCGTACCGGCACGCTACCGAGCACCACCGCGAGGGTCACCACCAGCAGCAACCGACGCACCACCGGCCGCCGGGCCGCCACCAGGAGCACCACTGTCAACGCGGCCAGCAGCAGCGCGCCGAAGACCCCGCCCGGCCAGGGCAGGTTACCGGCCGGCATTCGAGCGCCGTACCGGGCGACAAGCACCAGCCACCACGCCGGCCAGTGGGCCAGCCAGGCGGCCAGGTCGGCACCGGCCGGCCAGAGTGGTGACACGGACGCGGCCACCACACCCAGCACGGTCGCCGGAGCGATCGCCGGCACCGCGAGCAGGTTGGCCGGCACGGCGACCAGACTGATCGTCCCGGAAATTCCGGCGATCACCGGCGAGCAGGCGAGCTGCGCAGCCGCCGGCACCGCGAGGGCCTCGGCCGCACCCGGTGGTACGCCCCGGCGGCGCAGACCGTCCCGCCACCGCGGCGCGAGCAGCAGCAGGCCGCCGGTGGCGAGCACGGAGAGCGCGAAACCGGCGTCTGCGGCCAGGTCGGGATCGACAAGCACCAGCACCGCCACGGCGGCGGCCAGGGCCGGCACCGCCGCCCGGGGTCGCCCCGCAGCCAGGGCGGCCAGCCCGATCGCGCCCATGGTGGCCGCACGGACCACACTCGGTGACGGCCGGACCAGGATGACGAAGCCCACCAGCGCGATCCCGCACAACCCGGCGGCCAGCAGCGGCCCGGCCCGCGCCCAGCGGGCCAGCAGCAGTACGGCGCCGGCGATGATGGCGACGTTGGACCCGGACACCGCATTCAGATGTGTCATTCCGGTAGCGCGGAAGTCCTCTTCCACTGCCTCAGGCAGCGCGCTGGTGTCGCCGACGACCAGGCCGGGAAGCAGTCCGCCCGGCTCGTCGGGCAGCGGCGCGCAGGCCCGCTGTAGACCGGCGCGGAGCCGACCGGCTGCCCGTTGCAGGGCCGACGGCGCGCCGAGCCGGACGGGTGGGCCGGTGGCGGTGAGCACCGCGCCGGTCAGGTCGCCACCGCGTGGTTCCATCAGCCGTCCCTCGGCCGTGAGCCGTTGTCCGGGCAGCAGCCCGCGCCAGGCCGGGTCATCGGCCAGCACCAGCATCCGGGCCGGCACGGTGACGCGCTGCCCCGCGGCACCGTGGACGGTGACCAGCCTGGCCCGCACCAACAGGGTCGGCGGACGGCCCACGATGCCACCGCGTACCGCCCGGGGGTCGTCCCGGACGACCAACTCGGCGGTGACCCGGGCGCCTTCCTCGACCAGGGTGCGCAGCGGCTCGGCGTCGCGTACGGCCAGCCGGGACGAGGTGGCCGCGCCGCCGCAGAGCACACCGATCAGGACCGCCACCACGATCCAGCCGTAGCGGCGAGCGATGCTGCCGGGCCGGCCGACGACCCCGAGCAGGTGCAGCGCCGTCAGGACCGCGAGCCCGGCGGCGACACCTGCCACCAGCAACGTACGTCGCGCGTCGAGCGGCAGCCCGGCCAGCGCGGTGAGCCATGCCGCCACGGCCAGCCCGGCCAGCCGGAGATCGGGCGGTTCCGCACTGACCGCCGTCACACCGTCACCAGGTCCTTGAGCTGCTCGTACCGGGCGTCGCCGATCCCGCTGACCTGGCGGAGGTCGCTGACGGACCGGAACCCGCCGTGCTGGTCGCGGTGCGCGATGATACGGCCGGCGAGCACCGGTCCCACGCCGGGCAGCGTCTCCAGTTGGGCCGGGGTCGCGGTGTTGAGGTTGACAGGCCCACCGGCGGCCGGATCGCCCGCCGGCCCCGCGCCACCGGCCGGCCCCGCCCCCGGCGGTGGGGTCGGCGCCGCCACACCGACCAGGATCAGCTCTCCGTCGGAGACCTTCCGGGCCGGGTTGAGCATCGCCACGTCCACCCCGGGCAGCGCCCCACCGGCCGCCTCGACGGCGTCGGCGACCCGCGCCCCGGCCGGAATCCGGACCAACCCGGGACGGCGGACCTTGCCGGCCACGGCGACCACCAGTTCCCCCGACGGCGCGGTCACCGGTTCGTCGCCGCTCGGTGCCGCCGCTCCGCCGGTGGGTGCCGCCGAACCTGAGGCGACGGTGGTGCCGGTCGTGGCCACGACCGGCTCCACCTCGGGGCGGGACCGCCAGGCCCAGCCTGCGGCGGCGAGCACCACCAGGACGGCAACCACCGCGAGTGCCCGCACGCCCCGCCGACCCGGGTCGAACGCACCCCGCCCCGGCAGCCTGGAC
>NZ_POTX01000325.1 GCF_003236305.1 Micromonospora endophytica
GGCGAGGGTGAGGAGCGTCAGTAGGGAGGCGGTGGCTGTGGTGGTCACCACCAGGGCCATGGGGAGGGCGGTGCCCTCGCCGGCTAGGCCGACTAGGGGGGCGGCGCCGGCGGCGACCACGGCCTGGATGCCGCCGAGCAGTGCCGCCGCGGTGCCGGCGTGGGCGGCGTGCCGGTCCAGGGCCAGGGCGGTGCCGTTCGGCATCACCATGCCGAGCGAGCCGATCAGGACGAACAGCGCGACGATCACCAGCGGCAGGGCGTCGAGCAGCGCCCCGGTGATCAGCGTGAGCGCGGCGAACAGGCCGATGCTGAGGCCGGTGACGAGCAGCGGGCGGGGCTCGTACCGGTCGAGCAGCCGGGCGTTGAGTTGGCCGACGGTGACGAAGGCTAGGGCGTTGACGCCGAAGACCAGGGTGAACGTGCCGACGGAGAGGCCGAAGACATCCTGGAGGACGAATGAGGAGCCGGAGAGGTAGGCGAAGAGTCCGGCGAAGGCGAGTCCCTGGGTCAGCGCGTACCCGAGGTAGACGCGGTCGGTGAACAGGGCGCGGCCGATGCGGGCGGTCGCGGCCAGGCCACCGGTGTTGCGCCGGGCGGCGGGCAGCGTCTCGGGCAGCCGGCTCGCGACGGCGATCGCGAGCAGAGTCCCGATGACGGTGAGGGCGAGGAAGATGCCGCGCCAGCTGGTGAGGCGCAGGATCAGGCCGCCGAAGGCGGGGGCGGCCATCGGGGCGAGACCGAAGACCAGCACGAGCCGGGAGAAGTATTTCGCGGCGGCCCGTCCGGCGTAGAGGTCGCGGACCACGGCACGGGCGACGACAGTGCCCATGCCGCCGGCGAAGCCTTGCAGGAAACGCGCCGCGGCGAGGGCCTCCGCGGACGGCGCGAGCGCGCAGAGCACGGAGATCAGGGCGTACGCGACCACACCCACCAGCACCGGCCGGCGACGTCCCCAGCGGTCACTCAGGGTGCCGGTGACGAGTTGCCCGAGGGCCATGCCGACCAGGCAGGTGGTCAACGAGAGCTGAATCTGTGCCTGGCTGCTGGCCAGGTCGCGGGTCATCTCGGGCAGCGCCGGCACGTACGTGTCAAGCGACAGCGGGCCGATCGCGGTGAGGCTGCCGAGCAGCACCAGCAGCCCGAGCGCGGCGCGGCCGGTGGGTGCGGTGAACCGCTCCGGCGCGGCGGCGGCGGGCACACTGATCTTCGACATCCGGCTACGATAGCTCTGCCTACAGAGTTATTCGACGGGGGAAAGGTCGTAGTGTGACGGAGCAGACGCTGGGCGACCTCAGCATGGCCCTGGGCGACCTGCACCGGGTGCTGCGGCGCAAGGCCAACCTGTGGGTGGGGACGGTGGCCCTGCCGGACGCGCAGGTGGAGGTGCTGCGACTGGTGCAGCGGCAGCCAGGGATCAGCGTCCGGGAGGCCGCCGAACGTCTGGGCACCGCCGCGAACACGGTGAGCACCCTGGTCGGGGAGCTGACCTCGGCCGGCCTGCTGAGCCGGGAGCGGGATCCCGCCGATCGGCGTACCGTCCGGTTGGATCTCACCGACGCGGCGCGCGAGCGGATCGCCGCCTATGCGCAGCACCGCCGCGACCTGCTCGCGGCGGCGCTGGCCGAGTTGGACGTCGATGACCGGGAGCAGCTGCTAGCGGCGGTGCCGGCGCTGTCCCGCCTGGCCGACCACGCCACCACCCCGCGCCGCGCCGAGCCGGCTAGCCGCGCATGTCCTCCCGTTAGGTGACCCGGCGGACGTCCACCTCCACGTCGAAACCCCCTGTGATGTCGTACGTCGGGCCTAGGCTCGGCGCCGTCCTGGTTCCTTCGCACACCCGACGGAGACAGCAAATGCTCGACCATCTCGGCATCCAGGTCCGCGACCTCGACGCCAGCCTCACCTTCTACGACGCCGTGCTGGCCGCTCTGGGCGCCCGACGGATGCTGGAATACCCCGAGGCCATCGGCTATGGCAGCGGCACTCCCGACTTCTGGCTCAGCCCGGCCGGTGAGGGCTCGACGCGGGAAAGCCACATCGCGTTCACCGCCGCCGACCGGGCGGCGGTGAACGCCTTCCACGACGCGGCGGTGGCGGTGGGCGCCCAGGTGCTGCACGCACCCCGGGTCTGGCCGGAATACCACCCCAGCTACTTCGGCGCGTTCGTCAGGGATCCCGACGGCAACAACGTCGAGGCGGTCTGCCACGCCCCCGGGTAGGCAGGGCCGGCCGGCCCGAGGCGGAGCAGGTGGTCAGGCCAGCACGACGCGGCGCACCCCGCCGTGCTGGCCGCACGCCCGGGAGCTGCCGCCGGCCAGGCTGACCTTGCCGTTTCCGCACTCGACCAGGTAGCCCCGGCCCTCCCAGAAACCGGGTACGCAGTCGAAGTGGTCGCACAGCTCGCGGGCCGGCTCACGGATCTTGTCGCCGCCGCAGAAGCCGTACCCGAACGGGTTGGCCGGTGCGCCGCAGCGCGGTTCGGAGGTCTCGGCGGCCGGCTGCGCCAGGGAGCCGGAGGTGTCCGGCGCGCCGGGCCCGTTGCGGCCGGAGCTGCCCGGCTGTGCCGAGGGCGTGCCGGTGGCCCGTGCCGTCGACGTCTTCCCACCGCCCGATGTCCTGGCGGCCTTCGTGGCCGTGACACTCACGGCCGGCGCCGGGGTGGCGGCGACCGCGACCTCCCGACCGGCCGGGTCTGACGGGCCGACGTTGGCCAGCACCAGCGGCACGGTCACGGCCAGCCCGGCGGCGACCACCGCGGTACGCCGGCCGCCGGGGATCAGCGCCGACAACCGGGCCTGACCCGGTGTGGCGATGCCCGGCCGGGTCGGGCGGTTCGCCGCGTGTTCGGCGGTCAACTCGTCGAGTTGGGCGATGACGGCGGCCCGCTGCTCGATCGCGTCGGCGAAGGCCAAGGTGAGCACGAACCGGAACTCGGCAGCCGCGTCGACGGGCAGCAGCACTCCGGAGATGCGTCGCCGGTCGAGCACCTGGATCAGCGTGACAGGTGCCTGCGGATCGTGGACGAGGCCGGTCATCCGCCCGTACGCCCAGTCCCGTCGGCCTCGACCACCGAGCAGCACCAGCCGGCGGTTGGTGATCACCGCCATGCCGGCGTCGGTGACCCGGACCCCGTCGGGCGGGCGGTGTCGCAGCCGGCCACCCTGGGGGTCGACGGTCAGCTCCGGGGCGGGCAGCACGGCGATGTGCCGTACGTCCACGAGTTGCGCCGCCGGCACCACCCGCAGCACCAGCTCGTCGGGGTTCAGTTCCAGTGGCAGGCCGTGGCCGGCCGCGGCCGAACCGTGACACTGCTCGGCGAGCGTACGCAGGCGGCGTAGCTCGTCGTCGCGTCGCCGCCAGGTTTCCTCGTCGCTGCGGAACAGCCGCAGCCGGCGCTCGTTCTGCCGGCGCGCCCACCGGTACCGCCATGTCGAACCCGTCGAATCAGTCCTTGCCACGCCGACTCCTTCGCCGCGCATGCCACCAACCGCAGGCCACCAGATGGGGTGTCACAGTGTTAACGGCATCGAGTACCACGACGGCACGGCCAACCCGGGACGAATTACCCGATCGGCGGACCAAAACGGACGATACGGTGGTTTTGCTTCCATCGCCGACCTCCGGGGCCCGCTCCGCCACCACCTCCCGGACCGCTCCGCCACCACCGCCGGGCCCGCTCCACCCGCCGGCTGTGACATGACCGGCATCCAGCACGCCAATCAATCGAGAGCGTTGACCAGTGCCGCCGCCCCGCCGGGCGGCGGCACGTGATGGCGGATCTGGTGGCGAGGGTGCTGGCGATACCGGAGCAGGCGGTGGTGACTGTGGATCCGTGCTGGCGGTGGCGGTGACGACCGGCAGCGGTGATGCGTCCGAACCGGACCTCGGACCACTTGTGGCGGCCGCCCGGGACGACGGCGACGAGGAGGCGTTCCGCCTGCTGTACCGGGAGGTACAGCCCGGGCTGCTGCGCTACCTGCGCGGCATGGTGGGCGGCGACGCCGAGGACGTGGCCTCGGAGGCGTGGTTGCAGATCGCTCGTGACCTGCGCCGGTTCCGCGACGAGGGCGGCGGGTTCCGGGCCTGGGCCGTCGGGATAGCCCGGCATCGGGCGCTTGACCATCTGCGCCGCACCGGACGACGACCGGCGGTGAGCCTGCCGGCCGACGTACTTCTCGATCTGCCCGCCGGACACGACACCGCCGACCAGGCGGTCCAGGCCGTCGCGACCCGTGCCGCGATCGAGATGATCGCCGCGTTACCTCGCGATCAGGCCGAGGCGATCCTGCTGCGGGTGGTGGTGGGACTCGACGCCCGGGCCACCGCCCGGGTGTTGGGCAAGCGTCCCGGCGCGGTACGAACCGCTGCCTGGCGGGGGCTGCGCCGGCTGGCCGCGCAGCTCGACCGAACCGCCACGCCGACCAACTCCACCGCAACTGAGCAGGGGTTACGTCCATCCAGGCCGACGCTGCGTCCGTCCCCGACGGGTGAGTGACGAAATGACCCCGGACGACGCCAGGGAACACGAGATGAACAATCCGCCACCTCGAAGCATGGATCGGGACACCGCTGAACGGCTGCTGGACGGCGACCCCGTCGCCCTGAGCCGGGCCGGTCGGCTCGCCGTACCGCTGCGCGCCGCGCGTGGACCGATCCGGCCCGACGAGTTGGCCGGGGAGCAGGCGGCACTTGCGGCGTTCGTGGCCGCTGCCGACCTCACCCGCCGACCCGCACCACGGAGAGAACCGATGCTCAAGATCTTCCTGACGAAGCTGCTCACCGCCAAGGCCGCCAGCGTCATCGCCGCCACCGGCCTCGGCGGCGTGGCGCTGGCCGGGCTCTGTGAGGCGTACGCGGCCGGTGCCGCCGACAACCCCGGCAAGGCGCTGGAGAACCCCGCCTTCACCGAGTTGGTCGAGGCGGCCGGCGGGGCTGACAAGGTGCAGGACTACTGCGCGGACGCCCTGTCCGACGAATCCCGTCGTCGTCCCTCGATCGCGCCACCCGCCACCGGGCGGCCCAGCGACCGGCCCACGCCGGCACCGGGTGGCGGCGCACCGACCAGCCGGCCCGACACGCCGGCCACCAAGCGGCCAAGTGGCGTCCCGAACGGGACCGTTCCCGCACCCCCCTCGGGGAACGTCCCGGCGGCCACGCCGAGCACTCCCGGCCGCTGACCGCGGGGCTGGGCGGGTCCTCCC
>NZ_POTX01000326.1 GCF_003236305.1 Micromonospora endophytica
CCACCGCCCCGCCCGCCGAACAACCCCGGAACTGGCCGATCATCGCTGCGGCCGGGACGACGGTGCTGCTGTGGGCGTCGGCGTTCGTCGGCATCAGATTCGCCGGGCACGACTACTCCCCCGGCGCGATGGCGCTGGGTCGGATGGTGGCGGCCTCCGTCGCGCTGAGCGCGTTCGTCGCCCTCACCGCCGCCGCCCGGCGTCGAAGTCGGCGCGCCGAGCCCGCCCCGGCGGACCCGCGCCACCGCGCCGGTCGGCCCCTCGGCCTCATCGCGCTCTGGGGCGTCGCCTGGTTCGGTGGGTACAACGTGGCGCTCAACGCCGCCGAGCGGCTCGTCGACGCCGGAACGGCGGCCCTGCTGGTCTCGGTCGCGCCGATCCTGGTCGCGGTGGCCGCGGTGCTCGTCCTGGGCGAACGGCTCACCCGCCGACTCGGCCTCGGGGTGACGGTCGCCTTCGCCGGCGTGGCCCTGATCGCCGCCAGCGGCTTCACCGGGCACGCCGACGCGCTCGGTGTCACGCTGGCGGTGCTCTCCGCCCTGCTGTACGCCTTCGGCGTGCTCCTCCAGAAGCGCCTGCTGACCCGGGTGGACGCCGTGACGATGACCTGGCTCGGCGCGTTGGCCGGCACCCTGGCCCTGCTGCCGTTCGCCCCCACCCTGCTCGCCGAACTCGCCGCGGCCCCGCTCCCGGCCACCCTGGGCACCCTGTACCTCGGCGTGTTCCCGACCGCGATCGGCTTCCTCACCTGGGGTTACGTGCTGTCCCACTGGACTGCCGGGCGTACCACTGCCGCGACCTACCTGGTGCCACCGGTGACCGTCCTGCTCTCCTGGACGCTGCTGGGCGAGGTGCCGGCGCCACTCGCCCTGGCGGGCGGGGCGCTCTCCCTCGCCGGCGTGGTCCTCGCGACGCGTCGCTGACCCCGGTCCGGGCCCGACCCGTGGTCAACGGGGGCGCGGGTCAGGCTCGGACCGGCCGGCCGCCGCTGTCGGCCGGGCAGAAATCGGCAGGTCGTCGCCGTCGAGATAGGCAGCGAGACGGGCCGCGCCGGTGAGCATGGCCCGGCCGCGCGCGGTGAGCCGTTCCCGCCACTGGCCCAGCGAGGCGGCGAGGGGTCCGGCCCCGCCGGCGTCGCGTACCCGGTGCAGCACCGCGGCGATGTGGTCGAGCCGGTAGCCGCCACGACGGAGCAGGTGCGCGAGTTCGGCGTCGCGGACGTCGTCAGGTGCGTAGACCCGGTGGCCGGTCGCCGCCTCGCGCGCCGGTTGCAGGATCCCGGCCCGCTCCCACTTGCGCAGGGTAGCCGGTCGTACGCCCAACCGGTGGGCCAGTGCGCTGATCGGCACCGTGCCGCGGCCCTGCGCTGGTTGCCGCGTCGCGGTCAGCAGCGTGACGGCCTCCTCCACCGCGTTCAGGGTCTCCCGGTCGCGCTGGAGCAGGGCGTGACTCCGATCGATGACGCGCAGCGCCGTCTCGATCTCACCCCGGTTGATGGCGCGCATGATCTCGCCCCCGGTCGCGTGGCCGTGGCCCGCAATCAACGCGAGGTAGGCGTGCAACGCCCTGGCGTGGGTCTCGGTGAAGCGGCGGTAGCCGTTCGGGGCGCGCTCGGCCGGCGGCAGGACACCGTCGCGCTCGTAGTTGCGCACCGTTTGGGCGGAGAGGCCGTGCCGACGGGCCAGGTCAGCCGGTCGGCGTACCCCGGCGTTTGAGGGTTTTGTGGCATTCACCGCGCTGCAACGCTCCCAGGTCTCCACGGGTGGTTCGAGGATACGGTTGATGGAATGACGCCCGTACTCGACCTGCTGGCCGCCCCGCCGGACCTGCTCGCCCTCGGCGAGCCGACGCACGGCGAATCCGCCTTCCTCCAGATCCGCAACGAGATCTTCCTGTCGCTCGCCGCGCACGGCTACCGCGCGATCGCCGTGGAGAGCGACCAGGCCGCCGGGTTGGTCGCCGACGATTTCGTCAGGGGCGCCGACGGCGTGACGCTGGAGCACGCGCTCACCGAGGGGTTCAGCCACGGCTTCGGTGCGTACCCGGCCAACCGCGACCTGCTGGTGCGGATGCGCGAGTGGAACGCCGGACGACCGGCCGCCGAGCGCCTGACGTTCCACGGCTTCGACGCCCCACTGGAGATCGAGGGCACCCCGAGTCCGCGTCGCTACCTGCTCCAGGTCTGCGACTTCCTCGGCGTGGACCGGTCGGCGGAGATCGACGATCTGGTCGGCGCCGACGCCCGATGGAGCGACACCGCGGCGATCTGGGAGCCGGGCCGGTCGGTCGGACGCTCCGCCGACGCGCAGCGGCTCCGGGTGCTCGCCGATGACCTGCTGATGGAGTTGCACAGGCACGCGCCCCGGCGACCCGAGGGCTGGCGGGCGGCGTTCGTCCGGGCGACGGCGGCCGTCGCGGTGCTGCGTTACCACGCGGCGGCCGCCGCGCCGCTGGGACGACAGGAACGCTTCGCGCACCTGGTCGGGGTACGGGACGCGCTGATGGCCGAGAACCTGCTCGCGATCCGCGCCGCCGAGGCGCACCGCGGGCCGACGCTCGTCTTCGCGCACAACCGGCACCTGCAACGCGATCCGAGCACCATGACGATGGCCGGGACGGAAGTGACCTGGTCCAGCGCCGGCGCGATCGTCGGCGCGCTGCTCGGCGACCGGTACGCGGTGGTCGTCGGCAGCCTCGGCGCGAGCCCCGCGCTCGGCATCGCCGCCCCCGCTCCCGCGACGTACGAGGGGAAACTCCAGCGGCACGGTCACCTGCCCCGGTGCGTCCGGGCGACCGAGGTGGAGTCCGGCGAGCAACGTACGCACGACTACCGTTACTTCCCGCTGGACCAGGCCACCGTCGCGCACGCCGACGCCGTGCTGCACATCCCGACCGGCACCGGCCCGGCCCTGCTCGCCGATCGCATCCTCGCGCTGCCCGGCGTCGAACAGGTGGTGGCGAGCGAGGAGAACGGGGCACCGGAAGGTGCCTGGGGCGACCGGTTCTTCCACGTCGGTCCGGACCGCCGTCAGCCCTTCGCCACGATCGTCGAGCACGACGTGCCCGGCTTCGACGAGGACTCCCGACTCGACCGCCCCGGCGTCTTCCGGCTCAACGTCGACCTGGGCCGAGTGGAGTTCACCCGACTGTTCGGCTTCCCACCCCGCGACTTCGACGCGCATCGGCACGAGTTCGACTTCGCCCGGCTGGACACCGTCCTGCCCCACCCCGGCTACGCACGGTACGGCTTCGCCAGCATCGTCATGCCCGGTCCGCAGGTGCTGCCCGAGGTCGACCGGCTCCTCGCCGTCGCCCACGCCCGCGCGGTCGACCGGCACCAGCGCGCCACGCGGCGGACCACCGCCCCGCAGGGCTGAACGCGGCGTCTGTGCCACCGCACCGGCCTGGACCCACGGGCGACTTCAGGTCCGCACGGAGCGCCGGTGGCCGGCTCAGGTGCGTTGGCGGATCGCAGCGATCGCCAGCAGCACCGCGCTGGGCAGGTAGCACAGGCCCACCGAGGCCGCACCCAGCAGGACGCCTACGCCGAGCACCGAGGCCGAGGCGATCGTCACCGGCCGCCGCGCTCTTCCCGGCGTGATCAGCGGCGCGGCGGCCACCACCACCGGGATCAGGAGCGCGAGGGCCACCGGCCAACCCTCCCCGGTCGGGGGGGGGGGGATTCCCTCCGGTAACCGCGTGAGGTTGCGACCCGGCCTCCTCGGCCACCCCCGCCGGTACGGGCGGCCCGCAGGTTCCAGCGACGCCCGGCACCACGCGACTAATCCGATTGTTGGTGCGGGCGGTGTTCCTTGATCCACGCGATCACGTCGGCCCGGTCCCAGATCCGGCCCGTCGCCAGGGTGTCGATCGGTTCGGGAAACGTCGGCCGTCGGATGATCTCGGACGCGCGCTGGCGGGAGACGTTGCCGAGTAGTTCGGCGATCTCCGCCAGACCAGCGAGCCGCTGACGCTCCATGCACCCGGACAGTAGGCACCCGCACCCTTTCAGGGTGCCCACCCCCCTGATCTTCAACTTGAAGGGTTGACGGTTGGCACCCTTCAAGGGGAAGCTGAAAGGGTCGCCGGGCCTTGGGGGCCGATCATGTGATATCGAATTTTGTCTCACTTCCGCCATTCGCATCACAGCATTGATTGAATGCGATTGATATGTCCGGTTCATTCGAATCGGCCGTAACGATCATGCATCCGCACGAGGACTAGTGATGCATCGATAACGGTCCGGGACCGGAGTTCACCGCTCTGGTCCCGGACCTAGATCCACTACGAAGGAGTGGACCCATGAGCAACCGCATGTTGCACCCGAGGTGGTGCACACCAGGGTGTCAGGTCAACGCAGACCGTCCGACACGGCCACACGTCTCACGTCCCGTCACGATCACCGCCAGCAACCACGAACTCGTACATCTCCGGCTGACGCTGAACATGGCGCACACGCCGATGGACGCGCCGCTGCTGGTCATGCTGGAGACCTACGACACCAACCCCGATGCTCGGCAGCCCGCCGGGGCGTTCCCGCTGTCGATCCGGCAGGCCGGTGACCTGACTCGCGGCATCAAGGGCTTGCTGCGGCTCGCCCAGCACACCACCTGGTGCGACCAGCCGGAGGGCATCAGCCAACTGCTGTTCACCAAGCTGGTCGAGGCGCAGCGCGGGCTGCCAGACGAGGAGATTGCAAATTTCCTGGCAACGGGTCGAAAGCCTGACCTGTCCGAGCCGGTGAAGGACGACCAGTGAACCTGCATCGCCGTACCCGACCAACGACCGCGACTTCATGAACAGCCCGAGCGTCGTGCACGTCGCCGGCCGCACCAGCGGGAAGGCGGTTGCGAGCATGGTCGTCGCGATCATCGGCGCGCTGGGTGCGTCGCGCCTCTTCGGCATCCCGAGCTTCATCGCGGTGCTGCTGGGTCACCTGGCGATGCCGGAGACCATGTCCGGTGCGTTCGCGGGACGCGCTATGGCGATTACGGGGGTGATCCTCGGCTACCTGGCCGACATCCCCTGGCTGATCTTCACCCTGAGTTCCCCCCCGCTTTGATGGAGGGGTGGTTACCTGCTGCCGGCTGGTGCAGGGGTGGCGATAGGTGGTTCGGCTGGTGCGGTCTGGCGGCTATGCCAGGCGGCCTCGTACTCGTTCGGGCTGAG
>NZ_POTX01000327.1 GCF_003236305.1 Micromonospora endophytica
CGCCGTGGCATTGCCCGCCAGCGCGGCAGCTGCGGGCTGCTCGGTGAACTACGCCGTGTCGTCACAGTGGCAGGGCGGCTTCGGCGCCAACGTCACCATCACCAACCTCGGTGATCCACTGACCAGCTGGACGTTGACCTGGTCGTTCGGTGCCGGCCAGACCGTCACGCAGGCGTGGAACACGACGCTGACCCAGAGCGGCGCCGCGGTCACCGCAAGGAACGTCAGCTACAACGGCAACATCCCGACCAACGGCTCCACCTCGTTCGGCTTCAACGGCTCATGGACCAGCAGCAACCCCGTCCCGACCAACTTCGCGGTCAACGGGGTGACCTGCACCGGCGGGGTGGCACCAACCACCAGCCCGACCACCAGCCCGACCACGGGCCCCACCACCGGACCGACCACGCCGCCGCCGGGTAACTGCAATCTTCCGTCGTCGTACCGGTGGTCGTCGTCGGGTGCGTTGGCGCAGCCGGCGGCGGGGTGGGTGTCGCTGAAGGACTTCACGCACGCGCCGTACAACGGTCAGCATCTGGTCTACGCCACCACGCACGACACCGGCACCAGTTGGGGTTCGATGAACTTCGGGCTGTTCTCCAACTGGAACCAGATGGGTTCGGCGAGCCAGAACAGGATGCCGTTCTCGGCGGTGGCGCCGTCGTTGTTCTACTTCGCGCCGCGCAACATCTGGGTGTTGGCGTACCAGTGGGGTGGGCCGGCGTTCTCGTACCGGACCTCGACCAATCCGACGAACGTGAACAGTTGGTCGGCGCATCAGACGTTGTTCAGCGGGAGCATCTCTGGTTCCGGCACCGGGCCGATCGATCAGGCGTTGATCGGTGACGACCAGAACATGTACCTGTTCTTCGCCGGTGACAACGGTCGGATCTACCGGGCCAGCATGCCGATCGGTAACTTCCCGGGCAGCTTCGGTTCGAACTACACCACGATCATGACCGACACCACGAACAACCTGTTCGAGGCGGTTCAGGTCTACAAGCTCGCGGGTCAGAACCGGTACCTGATGCTGGTCGAGGCGATCGGTGCGCAGGGTCGTTACTTCCGGTCGTTCACCGCGACCAGCCTGGGTGGGACGTGGACGCCGCAGGCCGCGACCGAGAGCAACCCGTTCGCGGGCAAGGCCAACAGCGGCGCGACCTGGACCAACGACATCAGCCACGGTGAGTTGATCCGGACCAACGCCGACCAGACCATGACGGTGGACCCGTGCAACCTGCAACTGCTGTACCAGGGTCGCGCGCCGAACTCCGGCGGTGACTACGGCCTGCTGCCGTACCGGCCGGGCCTGCTCACCCTGCAACGCTGATCAGGTAACTGGATTGGGGCGGGCTCGGCACACGCCGAGCCCGCCCGAATCCGTTGCTGGGGCCGGCGTACGCCTCACCCGGGTGGAAAGTCCAGCGGGTGCGTCATCGCCCGCGTCACCAGTTGCTCGCGGGTGTGGATGTCGTACCGCTGTTCCAGGTACTCCTCGGGCGTCGTGTAGCCGGGCAGGTCGTCGTGCAGGCCACTGGTGTTCGCCAGGAGGTGTCGCACCGTGATCCGGCGGCGGTCGTGACCGACGCCGCGCGTCACGCCGGGTAGCCACCGCTCGAGGGTGTCCTCGAGGGACAGTCGGCCCTCCGCGACCAGTTGCAGAACGACTGTGGCTTCGATCGTCTTGCGGGTGCTGGCGATCCGGAACCGCCCGTCGGGCGGTAGCGGACGTCCGGTGGCGCGGTCCGCGACGCCGCTGGTGGCGACGATGGTGCTGTCGCAGTACGTCGAGCAGCAGTACGCCGCCGAACTGCTCGGCACCACCGACGGCGGCGTTGGCTACCTCCTCACACCGACGTCATCGCCCAACTGCTCGCCCACCGCAGGGACCCGATCGCCGTACTCACCCCGCGCGAACGCGAGGTGCTCGCGCTGATGGCCCAGGGGTACGACAACAGCACAATCGCCGACCGGCTCGTGATCACCCACAACGCGGTGCACAAGCACATCGGCAACATCTTCGCCAAGCTGGGGCTCGCCGTCACCGACAGCGGCCACCGTCGCGTCCTCGCCGTCCTGACCTATCTCGCGCGAACAGCCTGATCCGCTGCGACACGGGCCGCTGACCGGCCCGCGTCGAGTCACCGTCGCGTCGCGGTCAGCGCACGCCCCGACGGGCGCTCGGCCGGGCCCGGGCGGAGAAGGCCGCCGCGCCGGATCGCGTCGGTGCGGACCGGGTCGTTGCGGCCTGGGTCGGATTGCCGCCGCGTCGACCCCGCCCACCCTGGGCGGCCTGGGTCTCCCGCCGCGTGCTGGTGCCCTGGGCCTCCCGCCGCGTGCTGGTGGCGCGCGGTGCGGGTGTGGGTGTGGGTGCGGGGACCAGCGTCCGCTCACCCGGGGCGAGTTCGCGGAGCAGCGTGTCACCGGGGCGCAATCGGGTGGTGGTGGCGGTGATGCCCGCCTTGCGGGTCAGCTCCCGCACCTCGGGCACCTGACCGTCGGTCATCAGCGTGACGACCGTCCCGGCCGCGCCGGCCCGGGCGGTGCGGCCCGAGCGGTGCAGGTACGCCTTGTGCTCCACCGGCGGGTCGGCGTGCACGACGAGGGCCACGTCGTCGATGTGGATGCCCCGGGCGGCGATGTCGGTGGCGACGAGCGTGTGCGCCGCACCGTCGGAGAACGCCTGCAGGTTCCTGGTGCGGGCCCCCTGAGCCAGGTTGCCGTGCAGCTCGACGGCGGTCACCCCGGCCGCGACCAGTCGACGGGTGAGGGTCTTCGCGCCGCGCTTGGTGCGGGTGAACACCACGGTCCGGCCCGGTGCGGCGGTCAACTCGACGAGCACGGCGAACCGGTCGTCGGTCTGCACGTGCAGGACGTGGTGTGTCATCGCGGCGACCGGCGACAGCGTCGAGTCGACGCTGTGCACGACCGGATCGGTGAGGAAGCGTCGCACCAGCACGTCGACACCGGCGTCGAGGGTGGCGGAGAAGAGCAGCCGCTGCCCGTCGCGCGGAGTCCGCTCCATCAGCCGGCGTACGGTGGGCAGGAAGCCCAGGTCGGCCATGTGGTCGGCCTCGTCGAGCACGGTGATCTCGACGCCGTCCAGGATCGCGTGGCCGGTCTCGACGTGGTCGGCGAGCCGCCCCGGGCAGGCCACCAGGACATCGACGCCGGCGCGCAGCCCGGCGATCTGAGGCCGGGCGGCGACGCCACCGAAGACGGTCATCGTGCGCAGCGACAGCGCCTGCGCCAGCGGCGCCATCACGCTGTCGATCTGGGTGGCCAGTTCCCGGGTGGGCGCGAGGATCAGCGCCCGCGGGCGGCCGGGCCGCCGTGGCGTGGGGGTGGCCGCCAGGCGGGTCAGCACCGCCAGGACGAAGGCGTAGGTCTTACCCGAGCCGGTGCGGCCCCGGCCGAGCACGTCCCGCCCGGCGAGCGCGTCGGGCAGGGTCGCGGCCTGGATCGGGAACGGCCGCTGCACCCCGCTGGCGGCCAGTACGCGGTTCAGCGCGTCGGGCACGCCGAGGTCGGCGAAGGTGAGGGACTCGGACGAGGTGGTCTGGCGTGGGCGGCGTGCCGCCATGAAGGCTCCGAACGTCGAAGGGATGCCCCGCCCGGCGCTGACCGTCTCGGTCGCGGCGCGTGGCGTCGGACATCGAACCCGGTCGCCATGCTGGGCGGACCGTGCTGTCAGTCTACTCGACCCCACGGCCCGGGTCCCGCCGCAGTCGACAGGTGGTGCCGGTCAGGGGCTCACCACCTGCCACCGGTTCTGCCCGTCCATCCATGCCTGGGCCAGGATCTCCGCTGACTGCCGACCCGGGCACGGGTAGATCTTGGACCGGCTGGCATCGCCGCCGAGCCGGGCCTCCACCTCCCAGGACTCACCGTCGGTGCGGATGTACACGTCACGACGCCCCCGCACGGTGCGGTTGCCGTTCCACCAGTGGCGCTCGGTTTTCACCCCCCGACCGTATAGCACCAGCTCCGGGTGTGGCATCTTGACGATCTTGGGAATCGTCTGTCGGCGGGGTGGTCGACGTCGATCACCCCGCCGTACGCGGTGCCGGTGCGGATGGTCACAGCCAGTGGGTGTCGTGGCGGAGGAAGAACTCGGTGCGTTCCTCGTCGCTCAGCTCCGCCAGCCCCACCAGCCCCTCGAAGTAGCCCTCCCGTGGCGCACCCGGCGCGAAGTGCAGCAACATCGACGCCGGAAGGCCGGACTCGTTGCGGAACGCGTGCACCCCGCCCTCCGGCACGTGGACGAAGTCACCGGGGCCGGTGTCGATCCAGCGCCTGCCGTCGTAGATCCGCACCGAGCCGGTGAGGATGTAGAACGACTCGGAGATGCCGCGGTGGAAGTGCGGCGCCGGGCCGCTCGGTGTCGGGCCCATCTCCCAGCGGTAGAGCCCGAAGTGCCTGTTCGTGGTGCCGCCGGTGGCCAGGTAGTGTGCCGCGCCGCCGTTGGCGAAGCGCAGTTCGGGCGAAGTGTCGGCCGGACGGTACGTCGCGGTCGTCTCACCCGTGGCACCGAGGTACCGCGGTGGGGGATAGGTCATGTCGTGCGCCCGCCCTACCGCTTCGTCACCGGCCGGTAGCACAGGATGACAACACCGGAACTGAGCGTGGTCGCGATCACCTTCCGGGCGGGCGCGGCGTTCGGGTCGGTCACGGTAGCGGGTCCTCTCGTCCGGCCGGCCTCGTCACCGGCTGCGTTCACGTGGATCAGCCTGCCGTCGGCGAAGCCGGCGGACATCCGTACCGCCACGGATCCGGGTACGGAAAACCGGTACGGAGGTCCCGGGCCGGGGTGCGGGACAATGGGGTGTGTCCTCGCCAGCCATCGACCGGCCCTCCAGGCGGGAGGCGGAGGTTCTCGCCCTGGTGGGGCTGCACCTGTCGAACGCCGAGATCGCCGAGAAACTGTTCATCTCGGTGCGTACGGTGGAAAGCCACGTCTCGTCACTGCTGCGCAAGTACGCCGTCGCCGACCGGTTCGCGCTCGCGGCACTCGCCGTACCGCCTTCGGGCGGCCGCACGCCGGCGAGTCGGCTGGCCGGGCTGCCCGACCCGCGTACCGAGTTCATCGGGCGCGGCGCCGAACGGGAGGCGGTCCGCAGCGCCCTCGCGCAGCACCGGCTGGTGACCCTGTTGGGTCC
>NZ_POTX01000328.1 GCF_003236305.1 Micromonospora endophytica
ATGTGGGGGAGTGGGGGTGGGGGTTAGCGTCTGGGCGTCCGGTTCTGCGAGGAGGTTTGCGTGGCGTTTCCCGAAGACGTGCTCACCGAGGACGAGCACGTCGTGTTGCATCTGCACCCGCACTGGAAGGCCCTGATGCGGCCGGTGGCGGTGCTGGTGCTCGCCATCGCCGCGGTCGCGGTCGGTGTCCTGTTCCTGCCCTCCGGCGGTGGCGGCTCGATCACGCTCGCCGTGATCGGTGGCCTCGCCGTGCTGGCGGTGGTCTGCCTGACCGTCTGGCCCTACCTCTCCTGGCGCAGCACGCACTATCTGTTCACCAACGAGCGGGTGGTGCTCCAGCACGGGATTTTCTCCCGTGAACGGCGGGACATCCCGCTCAGCCGGGTGAACGACCACTCGATGAACCAGCGTTTCATCGGACGTGTGCTGGGCTACGGCACCCTCACCATCGAGTCCGCCGGTGAGCGCGGGCAGTCCGTGTTGCCCGACGTGCCGAAGGTGGACCGGGTCCAGACGAAGCTCTACGAACTGGTCGAGGCGTTCCACGACAAGCACTCGCTCGGTGACGGTGAGCTGCGCGAGATCCTCGCCGAGCGGGACAAGAGCGCTGGCGCCTGACCAGCCCGCTGGCGGTGCTGCTCAGCACCGACCGCACCGACCGCACCGGCCGGGAAGGTCGGTGCGGTCGGGTCAGCGGCGGCGGAAACGGCGCGGCGCCGGGGCGGCCTGGAGTTCGGCCAGCTCGGCTTCCAGTTCCTTGTCGAAGTTCGCGGCCAGCCCGGCATCGGTGCCCAGCGCCGGGGCTCGGGGCTGGAGTGGGCGGGGGGTGAGACCGGGCCGTACCGCTGGTGGTTCCTCTTCCTCCAGCTCCGTGATCGACTCGGCGAGTTCGGCCACCGGGTCCATCTCGGCCATCGTGTCCCACTCGTCGCGCGGCAGGCCCTGCCACGTCTGCTCGGCCTCGGGTGGCGCTGCGGGCTGGAAGACGAAGGTGCGGTACGCCCAGAAGCGGAACAGGGTGGCCAGCACCACGCCGCCGGTCTTGGCGATGTTCAGCGCGAGCAGGCTGTTGATGTCGAGCCCGTACTTGGCGGCCGCGAGGACGCCGAGTTCGATGAGTAGGCCCACCCCGTTGAAGAAGAAGAAGAGGACGTATTCCCGGCGAAGCGCAGATTTCGGACGATCGCGGTACGTCCAGTGGCGATTCATCAGATACGACGTGATCGTCGCCACTATGGTCGCGACCACTGTCGCCTTGAGCTGACCGTTGACGAAAACGGTGAGTGCGAGCGCGTTGAACACGGCGTAATTGATGACCGTGTTGATGCCACCGACCAGGCCGAATTTGAGCGCCTCGTGGAGGAACTTCTGCCAACGCTCCGGCAGTAGGCGGACGAGAGGCATGCGCAACACCTTAGGGCAGTCGGCTGGGGTTGGCGGGATCTGTCCGGACCGATGGGCGCGAGGTCACGCCCGGGGGTCCCGGTCGACTTCCGCGACGTCTGGGGTTCCCGCTTCCACGAAGACGAACCGCCGGTACGACCAGAAGCGGAACATCGTCCCGAACCCGGTGCCCACGACGTAGCTGGCGATGTTGTCGGCGAGCCGGTTCTGGAAGATCTCCGGCCAGATGCTGCCCAGGCCGTACCGGCTGATGGCCAGGCAGGCCACCGCGATGCCCAGACCCACCGCGTTGAAGACGAAGAACAGGGCGTACTCGCGGGCCGGGTTGGAGCGCTTCCGGTGCCGCCAGGTCCAGAACCTGTTGCCCAGGAAGGCGAAGGTCGCCGCGAGCACCGTGGAGATGGTCTTCGCGGTGATCTGCTCCACGCCCTGCGGGCCGATCAGGTAGTTGAACAGCGCGAAGTCGACGAGGAAGGCGGCGCCGCCGACGGTGGCGAACTTGCTCAACTCCCGCACCAGATGACCGAACCGGTCGATCAGGGAATGGACCAGACCCGGGCGGGTCGGCGGGGAGCCGGACTCCCCGGTCATTGTGGCGGCCACCGTCCGAGCGTACCGGTTACCGGCTTCCACGACGGGTAGCAACCACCAGTGGGAACAGCGTTGGCGGAGCGTCACCGACCGTTGCCGGAGTGGGGTCGGCGAACCGGCCGGTCGGTCGGCGGTGGTGCTGGTTCCGGAGCGACCCGAGGGCATCGGGGCAGAGGTCCGCCGCAGGATTTGCGTGAAACTGCGCGTGAAAGCGGGTAAAGGCTCGTGAAGCCGCAGCGTGACCGTACCTTGTGCAGTTCTTCACAACCGGTCCCACTGACTGACGAGGTCCGCCGGTTTACGCTGAGCCCAATCCCAGGTTTCACGAAGGCGACCCGATGTGGCGCCGATGTTCGTGCACTCCACAGACAGGTCAGCGTCGACCACAAGGAGATGTGTCATGGTTGCTCCGGCCACCGTTCGGGGAATAGATCAGGCCCCGACATCCCACCCCAAACTCCTCGCCTGGGTCCGTGAGGTCGCTGAACTGACCACCCCTGACCAGGTTGTCTGGGTGGACGGTTCCGACCAGGAATGGCGTCGGCTCACCGATGAACTGGTCGAGGCCGGGACCCTCGTCCGGCTGAACCCCGAGAAGAAGCCCAACTCGTTCTACGCCCGGACGGATCCGACGGACGTCGCGCGCGTCGAGGAGCGTACGTTCATCTGCTCTGTCGACGAAGCGGACGCCGGGCCCACCAACAACTGGATGGCGCCCGCCGAGATGAAGCGGACCATGACGGAGCTGTACCGGGGTTCGATGCGCGGGCGGACGATGTACGTCATCCCGTTCGTCATGGGCCCGGTCGAGGCCGAGAGCCCGATGTTCGGTGTGGAGATCACCGACAGCCCCTACGTGGTCGCGTCGATGCGGATCATGACCCGGATGGGTGCCAAGATCCTGGAGGCGATGGGCGACGACGCGGAGTTCGTGTACGCGCTGCACTCCATCGGTGCGCCGCTGGCACCCGGGCAGCAGGACGTCGCCTGGCCGTGCAACGAGACCAAGTACATCTCGCACTTCCCGGAGACCCGGGAGATCTGGTCGTACGGTTCCGGCTACGGCGGCAACTCGCTGCTCGGCAAGAAGTGCTACTCGCTGCGGATCGCCAGCGTGATGGGGCGCGACGAGGGTTGGCTCGCCGAGCACATGCTGATTCTCAAGATCACTTCGCCGGAGGGGCGGGTCTACCACATCGCTGGTGCCTTCCCGTCGGCCTGCGGCAAGACCAACCTGGCCATGCTGGAGCCGACCATCCCTGGCTGGAAGGTCGAGACGATCGGTGACGACATCGCCTGGATGCGGTTCGGCCCCGACGGTCGGCTCTACGCGGTGAACCCGGAGTACGGCCTCTTCGGCGTCGCGCCCGGCACCGACTGGAAGACGAACGCCAACGCCATGCGGACCCTCGACCGGGGCAACTCCATCTTCACCAACGTGGCCCTGACCGACGACGGGGACATCTGGTGGGAGGGCATGGGTGAGCCGCCGGCTCACCTGATCGACTGGAAGGGTAACGACTGGACGCCGGAGAGCGAGAACCTCTCCTCGCACGCCAACAGCCGCTTCTGCACCCCGATCACCCAGTGCCCGATCCTCGCCGACGACTACTACGACCCCAACGGGGTGCCGATCGACGCGATCCTCTTCGGTGGCCGGCGGCGGGACACCGTACCGCTGGTGACCGAGGCCCGGGACTGGGTGCACGGCGTCTACCTGGGTGCCACCCTCTCCTCGGAGACCACCGCCGCCGCCTCCGGCGCGGTGGGCGTGGTGCGCCGCGACCCGATGGCGATGCTGCCGTTCATCGGCTACCACGGTGGCGACTACTTCCGGCACTGGATCGAGATGGGCAAGGGCACCGACGGCGACGAGTCGAAGCTGCCCAAGGTCTACTACGTCAACTGGTTCCGCAAGGACCCGGAGGGCAACTTCCTCTGGCCGGGCTTCGGCGAGAACTCCCGGGTGCTCAAGTGGATCGTCGAGCGGATCGAGGGCCGGGCCGAGGCGGTGGAGACCCCGATCGGCATGGTCCCCACCGTGGACGCCCTCGACGTCGAGGGTCTGGACCTGACCCCGGAGGACGTCCGGATCGCGCTCAAGGTCGATCCGAACGAGTGGCGGGACGAGTTGCCGCTGGTCACCGAGTGGTTCGAGAAGTTCGGCGACAAGCTGCCCGGCGTGCTCTGGGCCGAGTTGGACGCCCTGCGGGCCCGGCTCGACGCGGAGCAGCCACCGCGACAGGTGTGATCGACGCCCGAGACGGGCATCATCGGATCCCATGAGGACGGCCGCCGAGACCGAGGTCCGGCGGCCGTCCGCCGTCCGGGCGCTCACCACGCTGCTCGCGGTGACCGCCGCGGCCACCGTCGTGGTCGAGGTGCTCAACTGGTGGTACGCGCCGGAGCAGGGCTTCGGGCTCGCGGTACGCACCGGCTGGGCGATGCTGCGCTCCTTCGGCTTCCTGCTGCTGATCGGGCACGTGCGCCGGGGGCGTACGGTGGCTCGGCCGCTCGGCCTGATCCTCGCCGTCACCACGGTCTTCGCTGTCGGCAGGCTGGTCGTGCCCCGGCACGGTGTGCCGCCGTTGCCGGGGTTGCTGGGCTTCGTGTTGCTCACCGTGCTCTGCGTGACGGTGCTCTGGCTGCTGTACCGGTCCTCGGCCGTCGCCGGCCACCTGGTGCGGCACCGACCCCGGCTGGTCATCGACAGGTCCGGCATCTCCTGGCGGGAACTGCCACCACGTCGGCCGGAGGCCAGCGCCTGGCTGCTGACCAGCCGGGTGGCGGCGTTCACCTACAGCCCGTTGATGCTGGTCCCGGCCCTGGTCGCCGGGGCAGCGATCCTGGACGGACGGCTGCTCGCCGTCCCCGCGGTGCTGTTCTGGCTGGGCGCGGGCATCGCCACCAGCTACCTGGTGCTGTTCTGCACCGCTTTCCTGCTACGCGGCAAACGTTGGGCCGGCACCCTCCTCGTCGTGATCACCGTGGGCGTACTCGCCGTCCACCTGCCACTGTGTTGGTGGCTGCTCGGCATCGACGGCCTGGTCCGCGACGGTGCACCGCTTGTCGCCGCAGCCGTCCTCGCGCTCTACGGCGTCCGACGCGCCGCCCGCGCCAGCGGCCCCGCCACCCCGCCCTGAGCGCCGCTGCCCGCC
>NZ_POTX01000329.1 GCF_003236305.1 Micromonospora endophytica
AGAGACAGGCACCCCACTCACCGTTCCCCCTCTCGCCGCGCTCCGCCCGGTCGCGTTGATCAAGAGGTTTGCGTCGGGAGACCGCGGGCGGGCCGACGCAAACCTCTTGATCAACAGGGTCAGACCAGGGCGCGGTCGCGGCCGGCCGGGAAGCGGTCCAGGACGCCTGTGGTGGCCAGGGCGCGGGTCAGGTAGTAGGCGCCAGCACCGGCGATGACTGTGGCGCTGACGACGGTGAGCAGTGCATAAGGAAGGCGGTAGGCCACGATGTCGCGTCCGGCGTTCCAGTAGACGAAGTCGAACAGCGCGGCACCGACACCTGTCGCCGCACCGGCGAGCAGCGCGGTCGGCAGGCGGAACGAGCGGTACCGGAAGGCGGCGAAGGCCAGCTCCGCACCGATGCCCTGAGCCAGCCCCTGCACGATCACCAGGCTGGCCCACTGGCTGCCGAGCAGCGCCGAGACGATCGCGGCGAGCAGCTCGCAGTAGAGCGCGGCACCCGGCTTGCGGATCACCAGGCCACCGAGCACAGCGGGCACCAGCCAGACGCCGTAGATCAGGGTCTGGGCGGGCGGGAAGAAGGCGAACGCCGCGTCGGTGGCGCTCCACACCAGGCCCCAGGCCCAGAAGATCACGCCGAAGGCGACGGCGATCACCGAGGCGACCACGATGTCGATGGTGCGCCAGCGGTTGTTGTCTGTGGTTGTCACGAGGTTGCTCCCAGTCCAGTGGCGAACCAGGCAAGACACACGCCGGCCCGGCGTCGGCCGGGCGCAGGCGGGCTGGAGGTGGACCGAACTCCCTGCGCTGGCATTACCCAGATCAGGTTCGAGGGTCTGCGGGCGAACCCGCACTCTCAGCGCTGTGCGCTCCCCTGTCGGAGGTGAAGTTGTCTCGCCGACGCTAGCATTGCCGGATTCCGCGGACAATGTGATCTACGCAGGTCAACCTGGCTGCGGGCGGCACGGCGGAGCCGCGCACCTGCGTGGCGACCTGTCGATGGATCGGTTCCCGCCGGTAGTCTCAGGCCGCTGATCCGCCACCGGCGGGCGGCGCAGCGCGAAGACCCGCCACATCGGCAGCCGCACCAGCGAGGGACGACAGGTGAGCACAGGCACTGACCACCCCGCGCCGGCCGGCGAGCCGCGTGAGCAGTCTGCCGGCGAGCCGCCCGAGCATCCGGCCGGTGGGGTGGATCTGGCCGGTCGGCCGGAGCCGTCCGGCCAGGCGGGTCGACGGCGGTGGCTCGGTGACCGGATCGGCTCGGTGGAGGTCCTGGCCGCGCTGCTGATCCTGCTGATCATCTTCCGGGATCCGCTGGCCGGTGCGCTCGACGACCCGCGCGTGCAGACCTGGACCACCGTGTTCGTCTCGATCATGGTGCAGGCGGTGCCGTTCCTGGTCTTCGGGGTGCTGCTCTCCGCCGTGATCGCGGTCTTCGTACCCCGGTCGTTCTGGGCCCGGGCGCTGCCCCGGCACCCGGCCCTGGCGGTGCCGGCGGCCAGCGCGGCCGGGGTGGTGCTGCCTGGCTGCGAGTGCGGAGCGGTGCCGATCGCCGGTTCACTGATCCGCCGGGGCGTCACCCCGGCCGCCGCGTTGGCCTTCCTGCTCGCCGCCCCGGCGGTGAACCCGATCGTGCTGGTCGCCACCGCTGTCGCCTTCCCGAACAACCCCGAGATGGTCCTCGCCCGGGGCGTCGCCAGCCTGGTCGTCGCCATGGTGATGGGCTGGCTCTGGTTGCGGCTGGGGCGTACCGAGTGGATCAGGATGCCGCGCCGGCCGGAGCTGGACGACACCTCCCGGGGCCGGGCCTTCTGGGGTGCCGTCCGGCACGACGTGACCCACGCCGGCGGCTTCCTGGTGCTCGGCGCGATGGCCGCCGCCTGCATCAACGTGCTGGTGCCCGAGCGGTGGTTGCAGACCCTGGCGGACAACGCCTGGCTGTCGATCCTGGCCCTGGCGCTGCTCGCCGTACTGCTCTCGCTCTGTTCGGAGGCGGACGCCTTCGTCGCGGCCTCGCTGTCGCAGTTCTCCCTCACGTCCCGACTGGTCTTCCTGGTGGTGGGGCCGATGGTCGATCTCAAGCTGATCGCGATGCAGGCGGGTGTCTTCGGCCGCCGGTTCGCGTTCCGGTTCGCGCCCACCACCTTCGCGGTGGCCGTGCTGGTCGCGGTCGGCGCCGGGGCGGTGCTGCTGTGAACCGGCAGGCGCAGGCCGTGGTCCTGCTGCTGCTCGGCGGTGCGGTGCTCCGGGCCAGCGTCACCGATTTGTACCTGCGCTACGTCAAGGAGGGGCTGCGTCCCTTCCTGATCGCCGCCGGTCTGCTGCTGGTGGTCGCCGCGATCATGACCCTCTGGTACGAACTGCGCCCGGCCCTCACCGACGATCCCGCCGCTGTCCCGGCCGACGAGCCGGACACCGGTCACGGCGGTCACGGCGGGCACGGCCACCACGAGCCACGGGTGGGTTGGCTGCTCATCCTGCCGGTACTGGGGTTGCTGCTGGTCGCCCCACCCGCCCTCGGGTCGTACGCGGCCAGTCAGGCCGGCACCGCGCTGAGCACCCCGGCGCGGTCGGACTACCCGCCGCTGCCCGCTGGCGATCCGGTGTCGGTGAGTGTCCTGGACTACGCAGCCCGGGCACTGTTCGACCGGGGCACCTCCATCGGCGATCGACGGGTACGGCTCACCGGCTTCATCACCACCGGCCCCGACCGGCAGCCGATGCTGGCCCGGATGGTGCTCTCCTGCTGCGCGGCCGACGGGCGGCCGGTGAAGCTCGGGCTCAGCGGCGACGTGCCGACCGGGCTGCCGGACGACAGTTGGGTCGAGGTGGTCGGCCGCTACAGCGAACGACTCGGTCGGGATCCGGTGAACGACGCCGAGATCCCCTATCTCGACGTCGAATCGTGGCGGCAGGTGCCCGTCCCCAAGCGTCAGTACGACTGACCGCCCGCCCGGCGTACTCCGATGGCTGCGGGCGCGGCTCGGTAGGCTGCGGTGCATGCACATCGACGCCCGGGGTCTGCGGTTCGACGTCATCACAGGTGGGCCGGAGCACGGCGAACCGGTGTTGCTGCTGCACGGTTTCCCGCAGCACTCCGGTGAGTGGCGTGACGTGGTGCCGACGTTGCACGCCGCAGGGCTGCGCACCTTCGCCCTCGACCAGCGCGGCTACTCACCCGGCGCGCGGCCGGCGGAGGTCGAGGCGTACCGGCTGGCGGAGCTGGTCGCCGACGCGGTCGCCGTACTGGACGCGCTCGGCGTCGACGCCGCACACGTGGTGGGGCACGACTGGGGTGCCGTCGTCGGGTGGGCGCTGGCCGCCGGCCACCCCGACCGGGTCCGGACCCTGACCGCGGTCTCCGTGCCGCATCCGGCCGCGATGGTGTACGCCATGACGGAGGACTCGCGACAGAAGGCGCGTTCGTCGTACATGCTGCTGTTCCGGCGTACCGGGGTGGCCGAGAAGACGCTGCTGGCGCTGAACGCCAGCGGGCTGCGCCGGATGCTGAACGGGGTCGGCGACGCGGCGCGGGTGGGCGCGTACGTCGAACCGCTGCGCGAGCCCGGCGCGTTGACCGCGGCACTGAACTGGTACCGGGCCATGTCCGGGAGGGACCTGGCGGCGACCGGTCCGGTCACCGTGCCGACCACGTACGTGTGGAGCGACGGCGACGTGGCGATCGGACGCACCGCCGCCGAGGCGTGCGCCGGCCATGTGCGCGGCGACTACCGCTTCGTCGTGCTCACCGGGGTCAGCCACTGGATCCCGGACCAGACACCGACGCGGCTGGCCGAGGCGATCGTGGCCCGGGTACGCCCGACCGGCTGACCAGGAGCCGTACCGCGAGTCGGTTTCGGAAGGGTGAACGTGGGGCATCTGCTTGCCGCCGCCGGGGGATTGGCCACCGGCGGCGGCCGTACCCCGGAGGTCCACGGTGTCCAAGGAAACTGAGAAGCAGCGGTGGCAGCGTAACTTCGCCGACCTGCTCCAGGAGTTGCGGGTCGCGCAGACAGGCGTGCAGATCCTCTTCGCCTTCCTGCTCACCCTGCCGTTCAGCGCAGGCTTCGACGACACCACCGAGTTCCAGCGGGACGTCTACATCGTCGCGTTGCTGGCGGCGGCCGGCGCCACCGCGATGATCATCTCCCCGGTCGCGTTCCACCGGGCGCTGTTCCGGCAGGGACGCAAGCCGGAGTTGGTGCGCTTCGCGCACCGGATGGCCAGCGGCGGGCTGGGGTTCATGCTTGTCGCGATGGTCAGCTCGGTGCTGCTGATCACCGACTTCGTGCTCGCCCGGCCGCTAGCCTTCCTGCTCAGCGCCATCACCGGCCTGTGGTTCCTGACCTTCTGGATGATCCTGCCGTTCTCCCGCCGCAGCTGGGGTGACGACGACATCGACGACGAGGACGACCCGAGCGGCCTGCCCCGAACCTGAGCCAGGCTCGGTCAGCGTGGGGGGCGCAGGCCGAGGTGGTGGAGTTCGAGGGTGGCGAGGGCGTTGATGGTCTGCTGGTCACCGCGGCGCCATGCCTCGACCACGTCGGGGTTGACCCGGGTGAGCTTGCGTAGCGGCTGGTTGGTCAGGGCGCGCAGGGCCAACAGGTCCTTGCCGGCGGGTGCGGCGGCCAGCGCCGTCGCCGACGCGGCCCGGCGCATCCAGCGCACCCGCAGCGGCAGCCAGCCGAACAGCACCAGCGCGAGGGGCACGATCAGCCAGCCGATGGCCAGCGCCAGGGCCAACTGGTCGACAAGTTCCTGCTGATCACGCCCGGCCTCGGCGAGGGAGCGGGCGGCACCGGCCGCCCGCTCGAAGGGCGCGGTCAGCTCGTCGCCCACCAGTGGCACCCGGCCGACCTTGCCGCCGGCCTCGGCGAGGTTGTCGGCCAGCCCACCGCCGGCCCCTTCCATCTTCTGTCCGGGTACGGCCAGCTTCTGCACCAGGTCGTGCAGCCACAGCGCGCTCCGGATCGCCGCGTACACCCAGGCGATGACGAGCAGATCGGTCAGAAGCTGTCGTGACCCGGTCGAAAAACGATCAGCATAGATCTTCACGCCGCACAGCCTGCCACCACCCACCCCACCCCACCAGACCTCGTCCGGAAG
>NZ_POTX01000032.1 GCF_003236305.1 Micromonospora endophytica
GTGCTGGGCGGTGGGCTGGTGGTCGGCGGAGGCGGCGTGGGACCGGCGGTGCTCAGGCCGAAGAAGTCGATGGCGGCCCGGGCCATGCCGGACGACGGCAGGCTGTGGCCGGCACCCTGGATGCTGTACGCCTCCACCCGCACCGCCCCGGTCGAGTCGGCGAAGCGGCGGCGGTTCCAGTTGGCCTGCGGGGTGTCCGTGGACGTCGGCGTCTGGCTCAGCCCGGCCACGTTCGTCCACTGCTCGACCGACTCCTGCAGGAGTTGGAAGGGGATCAGGTTGTCGGCGGTGCCGTGCCAGAGTTGCACCCGGGGACGGGGTCCGCTGTAGCCCGGGTACGCCTGCCGGACCGCGTCGCCCCACTGCTGCGGGGTCCGGTCCATCCGGCCGTTGACGCACTGGCTGTTGGTGGGTGGGAAGTCGGCGGCGTTGGCGAAGCAGTTGACCGGCACCCCCATGAACGCCGCGCCGGCCTTGTAGACGTCCGGGTAGAGCGCCATCAGGGCCTGGGTCATCATCCCGCCCGACGAGCTGCCGGTGGCGAAGACCCGGTTCAGGTCGCCGGCGTACTGCCGCTGTGCGTAGTTCACCATCGACATGATGGAGACCGGGTCGCTGCCGCCGTCGCGCCGCTTGGCCGCGGCCGACCACACGTCGAAGCAGTTGCCGAAGCCTGCCTGCTGGGTGGCGGTGGGATAGATGACCAGGAAGCCGAACTGGTCGGCCAGTCGGGCGAACTCACTGCCGGAGTAGAAACCCGGGCCGGATCCACTGCAGCCGTGCATGGCCACCACGATCGCCGGGTTCGCCGGCCGGTTGTCCGGCGCGTAGATGTGCATCCGCATGTTGCCCGGGTTGGTGCCGAAGTTCGTCACCTCGACCAGGGACGCGGCGGCGGCCGGTGGCGGGGCCAGCACGATGCCCGCCACGGCGAAGAGGAGCGCGGCGGCCAGCGATGCCAGCGCCGCTGTGGTTCGGTTCACGTCCACCTCCATGGAGTACGGATCGACACCGGAACCGGCCACGGCGGACCGCTGCGCCGAGGCGCAGCTCAGCCGTAGGAGAGAGGACCGATGTCGCGATGCGGGAGGTGCTGCCCTACGGAACATGGTGTCCGTCCACCTCGCCCTGCGAGCAGTACATATCGTGCCAATCCGCAGCTCACGCGTAGCCAAAGTATGTGCCTACGTCGATGGAAGGGGCAAGATGCTTGCAGGTATCGATAGTTTCGGAACTCCATGATCGCGCTTCTCAATGACCCGGCAGGTGTGGACCTTGGTTCCGCCGGGCTCGCCGACGAATCGTGGCGGCAGGCGCTGGTCCGGATGAAGGCCCGGAGCCCGCCGCCCCAGACCTTGCCGGCTGCCCTGCCGGAAGGCTCTGCCGCAATGTGCGCGAAACACTGCCGGCCCTGTTGTTCGGCTGGGAGAAACAGCAGGTCAAAGCTTTGTCTCGAAATAAGTTACTGATCGGTAGTTCATTGACTGGCGGTCGCGGCCTGACTTAGCGTTCCCCCCAATCGAACGGCGTGCGGCTCAACCGAACGAATTTGGTTGCGGTTGACCGGGCACCGTCCAGACGGGAGGCCGTGGGCATGGCCAACGACGGACAGCTTCGATCACTACTCACCCCAGTGCTGCTGGGACCGGTGCAGCTGCGCAACCGGGTCTTCGTGCCCGGCCACACCACAAACTTCGGGCATCGGAACGAGCCCACCGCCCGGCTGGCGGCCTACCACGCCGAACGGGCGCGCGGCGGCGTCGGTCTGATCATCACCGAGGCGATCCGGGTGCACCCGACCAGCGCGGGTCGCAGCATCAGCCTGGGCAGCTTCAGCGACCAGGTCATCCCCGCCTACCGTGCGGTCACCGACGCGGTGCACGAGCACGGTGCCCGGATCTTCGCCCAGCTCATGCACGCCGGACGGCAGGCCAACGGGGACGCCACCCGCACCGCTGCCTGGTCGTCGTCGCCGGTTCCGTGGGCCGCCGGCGCGCACGTACCGCACGCCATGGGTCGTCAGGACATCGCCGTGGTGGTGCAGGCCTTCGCCGCCGCGGCGCGGCGGATGCACCGGGCCGGCTTCGACGGCCTGGAGGTGCACGCCGGACACGGCCACCTGCTCCAGCAGTTCCTGTCGCCGCACACCAACCAGCGCACCGACGGGTACGGCGGCAGCCTCGACAACCGGCTGCGGCTCACCCGGGAGGTGCTCGGGGCCGTGCGGTCGGCCACGGACCTCCCCATCGGACTGCGGGTCAGCGCCGACGAGTTCCTGCCCGGCGGACTGGACCCGGACGCGGTGGTGGAGATCGTCGCCCGGCTTCGGGCGGATTTTCCACTCAGCTACGTCCACGTGAGCCACTCCGCCTACCACGGCAGCTACTCACTGGCGACCCAGATGGCGGACATGAGCTTCGGCCACGCACCGTTTCGACACCACGCGGCCCGGTTCAAGCGCGAGTTTCCCGACCTGCCGGTGCTGGCGGTGTGCCGGCTGGACAGCCTGCCCGAGGCGGCCGAGTTGATCGCTGCCGGTGAGGCTGACCTGGTCGGCCTGGCCCGCCCACACATCGCCGATCCGCACCTGGTCGTCAAGGCCGTCGAGGGGCGCCAGCACGAGGTGCGCTCCTGCCTGGCCTGCAACCAGGGCTGCATCGGCCGGTTGGAGACCAGCCTGCCGATCTCGTGCGTGGTCAATCCGGAGGTGGGTGCCGAACGGGAGTGGCGTACCGCCTGGGACGAACTCGACCGCTCGCCAGGCCGTCGCCGGGTGCTGGTGGTCGGCGGCGGCCCGGCGGGTCTCGCGGCGGCGGTCGCCGCCCGGCGCGCCGGTCACCACGTCGACCTGGCCGAGGCCGGCGCGGCGCTCGGCGGACAACTGGCCATCGCCGCCCAGGTGCCCGGCCGGGAACGACTCGACCTGCTCACCCGCGACCTCGCCACCCAGGTCCACGCGGCCGGCGTCGAGGTACGGCTGGGCTGGCGACCCGGTGTCGGCGAGGTGCTCGACGGCGGATACCACGACGTGGTCGTCGCGACCGGCTCCCGTCCGGCCCGACGATCGCTGCCTGGTGGGCCGCCGGTGCTCGACCTCTGGCAGGCGGTGACGCGGCTGGTCGCACCGCCCGAGGCCGCCCAGCTCGCCGGCACCTTCGTGGTGATCGACGACGAGGGGACCTGGGCCGCCGCGTCCGTCGCCGAAGGGATCGCCAGGCGGGGCGGCAAGGTGCACCTCGTCTCACCCACCGCCGGCATCGCCGCCCGGATCACCACCTACTCCCGGCTGGCGTTGCTGAAACGCCTCGCCGATCTGCGCGTGGTGGCGCACCCGCTGCGCACGGTCCACCCGGCCGACGCCACCACGGTGCTGCTCACCGGTCCGCTCGCCGACGCCGACGCCACCATCGCCGACGTCACCGCGGTGATCGACGCCGGTGCGGCGGTCGCCGTCGACGACCTGTTCCGGGACCTCGACGCCCGCATCGAAGGACCCACCGTTCACCTGGTCGGAGATGCCAACGCACCGCGCACCGCCCTGGAGGCGGTCTACGAGGGCCACCTCGCCGGTGCCTTCCTCGGCCGGCACGACACCGCCGCCGCCGAACTGGTGAGCCATGCCCACTGAGCTGTGCCGTACGCCGACGGCGTACCGGTCATCCGCCTTGATCCGTACCGGAACCTGACCTCGGTCGGGCCGACCCCAAGGAGTTGCGTTGTTGGACATCGAGAAACGCCTCACGCTTGACGAACGTTCGGCAGTGGATTTCGTCCTCGGCCTGCGCAAGCGCTGGGCCGACACGGTCTATCCGGCCCTGACCCGCGAGTACGCCGCCACCGGCGGACAGGCCGAGGACATCGACGAGGCCGGCCGGGCACTGCGCGAGCTGCCGCTCTACCCATGGTTCAGCCACCTGGAGCGGGTACAGCAGAAGATGCTCTGGAAGACGGCCGGTGACGCGGTGCTCAGCCGCCGGGACGAGTTGGCCGAGCAACTCGCGGCGATCCCCGCGCAGCCGTTGGGCTCCCTGCAACTCGACCCCGACCTGGCCCTGCCGGACTGGTACACCGACTACGACATCCACATCCAGCCGGGCGGCTTCTTCTCCGACGACATGTCCGCCTACGTCTACGAGTTCGGCGCGCGCATCGTGATGCTGCGCGACAACGACGGCTACAAGTTCCACAAGCTGTTCACCGAAACCGCCCTGCCGGACCTGCCGGCGGCGACCCGGGTGGTCGACGTCGGCTGCGGGTTCGGCAAGAGCACCCGGCCACTGGCCCTGCGGTACCCGACCGCCGAGGTGATCGGCATCGACCTGGCCGCGCCTGGCCTGCGTCTCGCCCACGCCGAGGCGGAGGCTGCCGGGCTGGCCATCGACTACCGACAGGGCGACGGGCGGGCCACCGGTCTGCCGGCCGGCAGCTGCGACGTGGTCACCGGAACCATGGTGCTGCACGAGATGCCGACCGAGGCCATCCGGGAGACCCTCGCCGAGGCCGCCCGGCTGCTCAAGCCCGGTGGCGCGCTGCGGTTCCTGGAGTTTCAGCTCACCGGGGACCCGCTGCGCGACGCGACCGTCTACGAGCACGCCGAGCGCAACAACGAGCCGTTCTTCCACGCCCTGTTCGGCTCCGACCTGCTGGCGGTCTGCACCGAACTGGGGCTGACCGACGCCACCTGGACGCCGTTCGACGAACGCCGCAACGGCCTGCAGCCGGAGGGCTGGGGCGACCGTTCCGAGTGGCACTTCCCCTGGGCGGTTCTGTCGGCGACGAAGCCGGAGGCGTGATGAGCAGCGAGTTCGACTACTTCGGCGATCCTCGATTCGGCAAACTGTTCGACCTGGTCCTCCAACTCTCCACCGAGCTGCACGTGAGCCGGCAGCGGCTGCGGGTGCTGGAGGCGTTGCTGGTCCGCCGCGAGGTGCTCGGCGCGGGCGACGTGGACGGCTTCGACCCGCAAGCTGACGAGCAGCAGGTGCTCGACGGCGAACGGGACGCGCTGCTGGCTCGGCTGATGCGGATCCTCACCGAGGACGGTCCCGCCGAGCACCCGCTGCGCAGCCAGTGGGAAGCGGCACTGAGCGGCAAGAGCGGCTGATGAACCTGACGCAACCGGCCAGCCTGGTGGATCACTACCTGCAGCTGTGCGAGGACCGGCAGCTCGACCAGGCCGGCCGGCTGCTCGCTCCGGGGGCCCGGCTGGTGTTTCCCGGCGGGCGCTGCTTCGGCTCGCTCGATGAGATGGTCGCGGCGTCGACCGGAACCTACCGGTGGGTGCGCAAGCACCGCGACCGGTACCTGGTCGCCCCCGACGGCGACGACATTGCGGTCACCTCGCTCGGCCGCCTGTACGGGCAGTGGCCGGACGGCACCGAGTTCGACGGGATCCGGTACGCCGACGTGTTCCTGCTCCGCGACGGGCTGATCGTCGAACAGCACGTTTTCAACGACCTGGCGATGGCGGTCGCGCAGCGGTGACACCGCGTGCACTGAGCCTCCACCGCACTACCAACCACCTGCCTCGACCCGGCCGACTCCGTGGGCCGGACATTCCTATCCCTGACATTCGTTGACGAGGTGTTCGAGATGAAGAAGAAGTGGGGTTTGCTGCCGGCGGCGCTTGTCGCCGCGGTGGTGCTCGCCGGTTGTGGGGGATCCGGCAGCGACGAGTCGAGCGGTGCGGAGGGCGCGCCGGCGGAGCTGACCTTCGCCATCGCCTCCGCCGTGATCGGCCCGAAGGAAGAGGTCGCCATGTTCGCGGTGGCCAAGGAGCTGGGGTACTTCGCCGAAGAGAAGCTGACCGTCGAGACGATCAACACCGACGGCTCGGTGGCCGCGCTGCAGGCGGTCGCGAGCGGCAGTGCCGACGTGACCGCCGCCGACAGCGGATCCATTCTCGGCGCGGTGGAGAAGAACGTGCCGGTCAAGGCGATCGGCGGGCTGGTGCAGAACTGGCCGTGGGTGATGGCGGTCAAGCCGGACAGCACCCTCACCGGCGGTGCCGACCTGCGGGGCAAGAAGATCGGCGTGATCAGCCTGGCGTCCGGCTCGGCACCGTACGCGCGGGCCTACGTGGCGGCGGCCGGGCTCGACCCGGCCAAGGATGTGGAACTGCTGCCGGTCGGGGTCGGCGCGCAGGCCGCCGCCGCGCTCAACGACGGTCAGGTCGATGTGCTGGCGCTCTACACCCAGGCGTACGCGGTGATCGAGAACTCCGGTACGACGCTGAAGTACCTGGACAACCCGGACGCGTTCGACGGGATTCGGTCACTGAGCTTCGCCGTCGGCGCCCGCGATCTCGACGACAAGAAGGACGTCCACACCCGCTTCCTGCGGGCGGCGTACAAGGCGATGTTGTTCTCCGCGAACAACCCGGAGGCGGCCATGCGGATCGGCTACCAGGTCTTCCCGCAGATCCTCGCCGGCAAGTCGGCCGACGAGCAGCTGGCCAACGATGTGCGCAGCCTCCAGGCGTGGCTGAAGACGGCCACTCCCGCCTCAGGTGAGCCCAAGGACTTCGCCGACTGGGGTGCCATCACCGAAGCGGAATGGACCAAGACCCAGGCGTACACGAAGGAGGCCGGGCAGATCACCGGCGACGTGGCGCTGGCCGACGTGTGGGAGCCGGGGCTGCTGGCCGGGGCCAACGACTTCGACAAGGCCGCGGTGCTCGACAAGGCAGCGAACTACACCAAGTAGCGGCAGCGGACGCGGAAGGGATGAGGATGGCCATCAAGGCGATGGGTCGCCGGATGCAGCAGCCGGCAGCGGTGTCGGAGGACTCCTGGATCGAGGTCGTCGGTCTGGACAAGCGGTACCAGCCGCGCAGATCGGCCCCGACCCAGGCACTCAGTGATATCAACCTGACAGTACGACGTGGGGAGTTCGTCTCCGTCGTCGGACCGTCGGGATGCGGCAAGACCACCCTGCTGAAGATCCTCGCCGGCCTCAGCCCGAAGACCGACGGTGCCGTACGCATCGCCGGCCGAGAGGTGACCAAACCCCTTCCCGAGGTCGGGATGGTGTTCCAGGCCCCCACGCTGCTGCCCTGGCGCACCATCTTCGACAACATCATGGTGCCGGCGGAGATCCAGAAACTGGACCGCGACAAGCACCGCGAACGCGCCCAGCAACTGCTGGAACTTGTCGGCCTGACCGGCTTCGAGCGGAAGTACCCGCACGAGCTGTCCGGCGGGATGCAGCAGCGGGCCGGCATCTGCCGGGCCCTGGTGCACGACCCGGCGGTGCTGCTGATGGACGAGCCGTTCGGCGCGCTGGACGCGATGACCCGCGAGTACATGAACGTCGAGCTGCTGCGGATCTGGCGGGAGAGCGGCCAGACCGTGGTGCTGGTGACCCACTCCATCCCGGAGGCGGTGTTCCTCTCCGACCGGGTGGTGGTGCTCAGCCCACGTCCCGGCCGCATCGCCGAGATAGTCCCGATCGAGCTGGAACGCCCGCGCGAGCTGAGCGTGATGTCCTCCGACCGGGCCGGGGTCTACGTGGACCGGATCCGCAGCCACTTCAACGCCGCCGGCGTTATCGACTGACAAGGGGACGCCATGGCAACAACCGATGTGGTCGACAAGCCCCCGCGTACCGACGCGTCGCCGCCGGGTGGCACCCGGCGGCGGCTGGACCTGCGGGAACGACCCCAGCTCTGGCTGGTACCGACGGTGTTCGTGGTGGTCGTGCTGGCCTGGGAGTACGGCACCCAGCTGCTCGAAGTCGACGCCTACGTGCTGCCCCGACCCTCGCAGATCGTCGAGGCGTTGCAGCGGCAGCTCGGCGACCCCCAGTTCTGGAGTCACCTCTGGGTGACCTCCCAGGAGGCACTGCTCGGCTTCGTCATCGGCGTCGGCGCGGCAGTCCTGCTCGGCACCTTCATCTCCCAGATCAAGGTGGTCGAGGCGACGCTGATGCCGTACATCGTGGCCTTCCAGACCGTGCCCAAGGTCGCCCTGGCCCCGCTGTTCGTGCTCTGGTTCGGCTTCGGCCTGACCAGCAAGGTGGTGATGGCCGCGGTCATCTCGTTCTTCCCGATGCTGGTGAACGTCATCGAGGGGCTCCGGGCCGCCGACGCCGACCGGATCCAGATGCTCACCGTCTTCGGCGCCAGCAAGACGCAGATCTTCCGGATGGTCCGGCTGCCCAGCGCCCTGCCGTTCATCTTCGCCGGGCTGGACATCGGCATCGTCTTCGCCATTCTCGGCGCGGTCGTCGGCGAGTTCATCGGCGCCAAGGAGGGCTTGGGCTACCTGCTGCTGCAGACCAACTACAACTTCGACATCGCCGGCATGTTCGCCGTGCTGGTGGTGCTGTCGGTGATGGGCCTGCTCGCCCACTTCGTGATCCGGCTGCTGCAACGTCGCCTCGCCTTCTGGGCCGAGGAGACGAAGGTGATCGGCGCATGAACCCCGCTCACCCCGAGGACCCGAACCGCTTCGACGGACGTGTGGCGCTGGTGACCGGCGCGGCCCGGGGAATCGGTGCCCGGATCGCCGCCACCCTCGCCGAGCGGGGCGCCACAGTCGCCGGCGCCGACATCGCGGCGGACTGGGCGGACGACCCAGCGGCAACGGCGGAAGCAGCGGGGGCGGTGCACACCCGGCACCGGGTCGACGTGCGCTCCGCTGGCTCGTGCCGGGACCTGGTGGCCGAGGTGCTCGACCGGCATGGCCGACTGGACCTGCTGGTCAACAACGCCGGCGTCGTACGGCGGGGACCTGCCGCCACGATGTCCGAGGACGACTTCAACACGGTCCTGGACGTCAACCTGACAGGCACCTTCCGGATGTGCCAGGCCGCCTACCCGGCGCTGCGCGACGCCCGGGGCGCCGTGGTCAACCTCGGCTCCACGAACGGACACATCGCCGTGCTCGACACGGTCGGCTACTGCGTCAGCAAGGCCGGGGTGCTGCACCTGACCCGGGTGCTGGCCCTGGAATGGGCCGCCGACCAGGTCCGGGTCAACGCGGTGGGCCCGACCATCGTGCCCACTGACATGACCACCGACGTACGCGGCGACGCGGCCTATCTCGCCGACAAGCTGGCCACCATCCCGCTCGGGCGGATGGCCCAACCCGCCGACGTCGCCAACGCGGTCGCCTACCTGCTCAGCGACGCCGCCGCCATGGTCACCGGCCAGACGATCTTCGTCGACGGCGGCGTGACCATCCACTGACCCGTCCCGCAACAACCAGTGGGAGGAACCCATGACTCACCCCGACACCGCTGCCGCACTCGCCGCGGTCGACACCCACTTCGACGAGTTCGTGGCGGAACTGCAGGAGCTGTGCCGCATCCGCAGCCGCCGACCCGAACCCGAGGAGATGGTCCGCACCGCCGAGTTCATCGCCGCCTCGGTACGCCGCTGGGGCGGGCAGGCCGACATCATCGACTGGGAGCACTCCTACCCGTACGTGCTGGCCGAGGCGCCCGGGGCCTCCGACCGGTCGCTGCTGCACTTCACCCACTACGACGTGGAGGTGGAGCCGGCCGGTGACGACGCCGACTGGATCAGCCCGCCGTACGCGGCCGAGATCCACGACGGTCGGCTGTACGCCCGGGGAGTGGCCGACGACAAGGGCGCCCTGATGTCCCGCATCCACGCGGTCGCCGCCTGGCGGCTGGCCGGGCTGGCCCCGCCGGTCACCAGCCGGTTCATCTTCGAGGGCAAGAAGTGGCTGCACAGCCCCGGGCTGGGCTCCTTCGTCACTGCCCACGCGGATCGGCTGACCAGCGACGGCACGCTCTGGGAGAACTCCTGGGTGGACGCGCACGACCGGTTGCTGCTCAAGCTCGCCGAGAAGGGCGTGCTCTACCTGCGACTCACCGCGCGTACCCTGCCCCGGGATCTGACCAGCCAGAACACCGCGCTGCTGCCGGCTGCGACCGCCCGGCTCGCGGCGGCCCTCACCCGCCTGCAGGACCCTGACGGCACCGTCACCGTCCCCGGCTTCACCGATGGCGTACGCCCGCTGACCGACACCGAACGTGACCTGCTGGCCCAGGTGGACTTCGACGGTGACTTCCTTCGTCGCCGGGCCGGGGTCGACGCGTTCACCGGTGGCCTGGACGACCGGCAGGCGGCCGAGGCGATCCGCACCGTACCGACCCTGACCGTCACCGGCTTCACCGGCGGCGACATGCGCGACGACGTCACCCTCGGCATCCCGTCGACCGCCTCGGCCAAGCTGGAGATCCGGCTGGTGCCCGGTCAGGACCCTGACCGGGTGCTCACCGCGATCCGTGCGCACCTGGCCGCCACCGGCTTCGGCGACCTCGACATCGAGGTGATGGCGACCAGCCGGCCGAACGTCACCGACCACCGGGACCCGTTCGTCGCGCTCGTCGCCGACGCGGCCCGTCGGGTCTACGGCACCGAGCCGGTGATCGAGCCGTACACCCAGTGGATCGGCAACCAGGGCGTGCTCGCCGGCCGCCCGATCGTCGGCGTCGGGGTGTCCCGGGCCGACTCCGGGGTGGACGGCCCCAACGAGAACATCCGTCTCGACGACTACCGGGCGGGAATCAAACACGTGGTGGAGGTCATGGCGGCGATGGCGGTGCAGGCATGACCCGGGTACGCGGAATCAGCCGGCGCGGCTACGTCGACGTGCCGTGGGGCCAGGTGCACTACCGGACGGCCGGCGACGACAGCGCGCCGGTGCTGTTGATCGTCCACCAGTCCCCGCTGTCGTCGGCCACCTACGACATCGCACTGGCGCCGCTTGCCATCCGAGGACTGCGGGTGGTGGCCGTGGACACGCCCGGGTTCGGGATGTCCGATCCGCCGCCGCGCCCCTGGTCGATCCCGGAGTACGCGGCCGGGCTGTGGCAGACCGCCGACGCCCTCGGTCTGGACCGGGTGCATCTGCTGGGGCAGCACACCGGCGCGGTGGTCGCCGCCGAGGCGACCCTGCGTGACCCGGGCCGGGTGCACCGACTCCTCCTACAGGGTCTGCCGCTCTACGACGCGGCGGAACGGCAGGAGAAGAAGACCTCGTACGCCCCCGGCTACCGCCCCGACCGCGACGGCAGCCACCTGCGAGTGATCTGGGACCGGGTGTACGGCCTCTACCCCCGGCTCACCCCGCCGGAAGCCGACCGGCAGGTCGCCGAGTATCTGCTGACCGGCCCGGACTACGCCACCGCCTACCGGGCGGTCTTCGCGCACGAACTCGACACTGCTGCCCTCAACGCGACGGGCGTGCCGCTGGTCCTGCTGCACGGCGACGAGGACCTGGTGCACCGGTTCACGCCGGTGGTGCGGGCGGCGCTACCGCAGGCACCGCTCGTCACCATTCCCGGCGGTACCGACTTCGTGTCCGACGAGCAGCCGGAGGCGTTCGCCGACGCGGTGGCCGCCCAGGTCCACGGCACGGAGGTGACCCGGTGACCGGCATCGTCGTCCCGGCCGAGGTGCAGTACACCGCGACGGTGCGGGTCAGTGGTGGGCGCGGCGGCGCAGCCGAGTCACTCACCGGCACGCTGCGGGTCGACCTGACCCGACCCGCGCAGCGCGGCCCCGACGCGCCGGGCACCGACCCGGAGGAGCTCTTCGCCGCCGGCTACGCCGCCTGTTTCGACAGCGCCCTCGCCGTGGCCGCCCGGCAGGAAGGGGTCCGGACCGGTCCGACGAGCGTGACCGCGTCGGTGTCGCTGGGCCCCACCGACGACGGCCGGTACGCCATCGCCGTGGCGCTGGCGGTCGCCGCACCCGACTGCCCCCAGACCGACCTGGACCGGGCCGTCGCGGCGGCGGACCGGCTCTGCCCGTATTCGAACGCCCTGCGGGGCAATACCGCAGTGACGATCCGGGCCGATGGACGACCGTGACCCGCGTGGTACCGCCCTGGTGCCGCCGCCGTCGGCGTCGCCCGGGGGCACCACGCCCACCACACCTGTCGCCCTGGCGGTCGGCTTGGCACTGCTCTACCTGGTGTGGGGTTCCACCTACCTCGGCAACCGGATCGCGTTGGAGAGCCTGCCGCCATTCGTGTCCACCTCGACCCGGTTCCTCGCCGCGGCGGCGGTGCTGTTCGCGGTGGTGGCGGTGCGGCGGGGCGGCGCCGGTCTGCGACTGCCCCGCGCCGAGTGGACAGCAGTGGCGGTGACCGGAACGCTGATGGTGGGTACCGGCAGCGCCCTGCTCGCCGTCGGCCAGCAGTACGTGCCGTCCGGACTGGCATCGTTGCTGGTCGCCGCGATGCCGGTGTGGGTGCTGGTGATCCGGCTCGGCACCGGGCAGCGTCCGGCGTCACTGGCGGTCGCCGGGGTGCTCGGTGGGCTGGCCGGATTGGCGCTGTTGCTGGCCGCACCGACCGAGCGTTGGCACCTGGTCGGGATGCTGACCATCGTGGCCTCCACTGTGGTGTGGGCACTCGGGTCGGCACTGGCCCAACGACTGCCGATGCCGGCCGACCACCTGGTCGGCACCGGCTGGCAGATGCTCGTCGGTGGGGTCGGGGTGGCGCTCGCCGGCCTGGTCGTCGGCGACTGGGGCGAGCTGCGGCTGGCCGCGGTCACCGGCCGGTCCTGGCTGGCCTGGGCCTACCTGATGTTGGTCTGCACCGTCGTCGGGTTCAGCGTCTACACCTGGTTGCTGCGCCGCGCGCCGCTGCAGCTCGTCGCCACGTACGCGTACGTCAACCCGGTGTTGGCGGTGCTGCTCGGCATGGCGGTGCTGGGCGAGCGGCTCACCGGCCAGCAGGTGCTCGCCGGTGGCGTGGTGCTCGCCGCCGTGGCGCTGGTGGTCGCCCGGGAACGGCCGAGACGATGGGCGGGATTGCCGCCGGGTACGCCCACGCCACCGTGAGCGCCGGCTGACTCCGCACACCGGGCACGTCGACAGTGAGGACACAGAGGATGACCACCACGACCTTCGTCGAGCGGGACGACAGCCGGGTTCGCTCCGGCCTCGGCCGGGCCCTCGACGTCATAAACACCATCGCCCAACGGGCACCGGAGACGCTTGGCGTGTCGGCGATCGCGCGGGAACTGGGCCTGCCCAAGGCGGTGGCGTACCGGATCGTGAAGGAGTTGGTGGCGGACGACTTCCTCAGCTTCAACGAGGACACCAAGCAGTACCGGCTCGGTGCCGGGGCGCTCGCGGTGGGACTGGCCGCGCTGCGCACGCTGGATGTGCCGGACACCGCCCGCCGTTACCTGGTCCGGCTGGTGCGCGACAGCGGTGAGACGGCGACGCTGTCGGTGCGGCAGGGCTGGCTGCGGGTCTACATCGATCAGGTGCTCTCGCCGCACGAGGTGCGGATGTCGGTGTCGCTGGGCACCAGCCACCCACTGCACTCGGGTTCGTCGTCCAAGGCGATCCTGGCCGCCCTGCCCGACATCGAGGTGGCGGAGTACCTCGCCCAACCGATGCGGCAGGTGACCCCGTTCACCATCACCGACGCGAGTGCCCTCCGCGCCGACCTGGACCGCATCCGGCGGCAGGGCTACGCGGTGAGCATCGGGGAGCGGCAGAACGGGGCGGGCAGCGTCGCTGCGGCGGTGCGCTACGGCACCGGGCAGGTCTTCGGCTCGATCTCGCTCTGCGGGCCGCAGGACCGGTTCACCCCGCAGGTCTGCGCGGCGCACGGTGCCCTGGTCACGGCGGCGGCAGCGGAGATCTCCGCCGAACTCGGCTACCGGATCCCGGGCGTACGCCCGCCCGCCGACCCGGACTAGCGCGAGCGTTCCCGGCAACGGAAACCGACGACATGACGACGCCGGGCGGGGCACCCCGTACCCGCCCGGCCGACAAGCAACTCGGGGACATGGGGAGGTGGATCTGGTGAGCGACGGACCACTCGCGGGCGTGCGGGTACTGGATGTCTCGACGATCCTGGCCGGGCCGCTGTGCTGCCAGATTCTCGGTGACTTCGGTGCCGACGTGATCAAGATCGAGCACCCGACCGCTGGTGACAGCATGCGTGGGCACGGTAAGTCCAAGGACGGGCATCCGCTGTGGTGGAAGGAGATCTCCCGCAACAAGCGCACACTCGGGTTGAGCTTGTCCGCTCCGGAGGGTGCGGCGCTGCTGCTGCGCCTGGCCGAACAGGCCGACGTGCTGGTGGAGAACTTCCGGCCGGGCACGCTGGAACGCTGGGGAGTGGGGCCGGAACAGCTACACCGGGCCAACCCCGGGCTGGTCATCGCCCGGATCACCGGCTTCGGTCAGACCGGCCCGTACGCCGGCCGGGCCGGCTTCGGCACCCTGGCCGAGGCGATGAGCGGCTTCGCCCACCTCACCGGTGCCGAAGACGGCCCGCCCACCCTGCCGGCGTTCGGCCTGGCCGACAGCATCTGCGGCATCGCCGCCTCGTCGGCGGTGCTGATGGCGCTCTGGCACCGGGACCGCTCCGGCGGTGCCGGCCAGGTCATCGACCTCAGCCTGCTGGAGCCGATCATGGCGGCGGTCGGTCCCGGTCCCACCGTCTACGACCAGCTCGGCATCGTCGAACACCGGCACGGCAACCGGTCGACGAACAACGCGCCGCGCAACACGTATCGCACCAGTGACGGTGCCTGGGTGGCGGTGTCCACAAGCGCCCAGGCGATCGCCGAGCGGGTGCTGCGGCTGGTCGGGCATCCGAAGGTGATCGACGAGCCGTGGTTCCGTACCGGCGCCGGCCGGGCCGCGCACGCCGACGAACTCGACGCCTACGTCGGTGCCTGGATCGGCGCGCGTACCCGCGACGAGGTGAGCCGCGCGTTCACCGAGGCGGGGGCGGCCGTCGCCCCGGTCTACGACGCCCGGGACATCGTCTCCGACCCGCACGTGCGCCAGACCGGGATGATCACCGAGGTCGACGATCCGGATCTCGGTCCGCTGCGGATGCACAACGTCATGTGGCGGATGTCGGCCACTCCCGGCCGGATCCGGTTCACCGGGCGTGCCGCCGGCGCCGACACCGACTCCCTGTTGATCGACGAACTCGGCTGTGACCCGGCCGAGGTCGCCGATCTCCGAGCCCGCGACATCGTCTCCTGACGTCGCCGACCTGCTGAAACGCGAGGAACCGTGACCATCACCGCAAGGCCCGCCGATCCTCTGCTCGACGCCGTACGCGGCGGCGCGCAGATCTACGATCTCGGCCGGCTACTCACCATCGGGATGCCCCAGTCGCCGAACCATCCACCGTTCTGGCTGAGCATGCCCCGCCGTCACGGCGACATGGTCCGCGCCGATGGCGGCTCCGCCGCGAACGACCTGCTGGTCATGGGCACCCACGTCGGCACCCATGTGGATGCCCTCGCGCACGTGTCGCACGAGGGCCGGTTGCACGGTGGGGCCGACGCGGCGCAGGCGCAGGCCGGGGGCCGGTTCACCGAACTCGGCGTGCACACGGTCGAGCCGATGCTGCGCCGTGGCGTGCTGCTCGACATCCCGGCGGTGCTCGGCGAACCCTGCCCGGCCGGCTACGAGATCACCCCGGCCGACCTGGAGGCCGCGGTCGATCGCCAGCGCACGCCCGTGGAGCCCGGCGACGTGGTGCTGATCCGCAGCGGCTGGGGCCGCCACTTCGACCACGAGGACCGCCGGGTCTACGTCGGGCACGACACCGGGGTACCCGGCATCAGCAGCGACGGCGCGCAATGGCTGGCACAGCGGCGGGTGCATGCCGCCGGTGCCGACACCATCGCCTTCGAGTGCCTGCGCCCGGGGCAGGGGCACGCGAGCCTGCCCGCGCACCGCATCCTCCTCGTCGAGCAGGGCATCTACCTGATCGAGGCGATGGCATTGGAGGAGATCGCCCGCGACGAGGTGTACGAGTTCACCTTCATCATGATCCCGCTGCCGTTGTTCGGCGCGACCGGATCGCCGGTGCGTCCGCTGGCGGTGGTGAGCCGTGGCTGAGCAGACCCTCGGGCAGCGCCTGGCGGCCTTCGCCGTCGACACCTCCGCCGCTGACCTGCCCGCCGAGGTGGTCGGCAGCGTACGCCAGCGGGTGCTGGACGTGCTCGGGCTCTGCGTGGCCGCGTACCCGCTGCCCACCAGCCAGGCAGTGCTGGCCTACGTCCGCGAGCAGGGTGGTCGGGGTCAGGCGCAGGCGATCGGCCTGGAAACCCCGGTGCCGGCCGCGCTCGCCGCGTTCGCCAACGGCGTGCTGGCGCACTCGCTCGACTACGACGACACCCACCTGCCGTCGGTGCTGCACCCCAGCGCCTCGGTGGTGCCGGCCGCGTTGGCCGCGGCCGAGGCCAGCGGAGCCAGCGGCCGGGAGACCGTCGCCGCCATCGCGGTCGGCATCGAGGTCTGTGTCCGGCTCGGCATGGCCGGCTACGACCGTGCTGCCGGAAACTCGGTCTTCTTCGAGCACGGCCAGCACGCCACCTCGATCTGCGGCACCCTCGGCGGTGCGGTCGCCGCCGCCCGCCTGTTCGGTCTGGACGCCGGACAGACACTGGACAGCCTCGGCGTCGCGGCGTCGATGGCCGCCGGCCTGATTGAGGCGAACCGTACCGGCGGCACGGTGAAGCGGATCCACTGCGGTTGGGCGGCACACTCCGCGGTGACCGCCGCCTCGCTGGCCCGGCACGGCATCACCGGTCCACCGACGGTGTTGGAGGGGCGGTTCGGCTTCTTCCAGGCGTTCCTGCGCGGCGAGTTCGACCCGGCGGAAGTCGTCGACGGGCTCGGCACGAACTGGGCGGTGCCAGACATCTTCTTCAAGCCGTACCCGGCCAACCACTTCACCCACGCGGCGATCGACGCGGCCATCGCGCTGCGGGAACGGGGGCTGCGCGTCGAGGAGATCGACACGATCACGCTCGGCGTACCAACTCCGGTGATCCGCACCATCGGCGCGCCACTGGAACGCAAGCAGGCGCCCCGCACCGGCTACGAGGCACAGTTCAGCGGCCCGTACGCGGTGGTCGCCGGCCTCTACGGCGGCGGTGTGCTCGGCGTCGGCCCGGACGACTTCACCGACGCCCTCGCCGTCGATCCGGACCGGCGGTCGTTGATGGCACGGGTGCAGGTGGTGCCCGACGACAGGTGCGACGCAATCTTTCCCTACCAGTTCCCGGCGGTGCTGCGGGTGCGCACCCGGGACGGCCAGGTCTGGACCGAGGAGGTGCTGGCCAACCGGGGTGGCCCGCAGCGTCCACTCTCCGCCGACGAACTGGCCCGCAAGTTCCACCACAACGTCGCCGGGCGGCTTGCGGCCGACGTCGCCAACCAGGTCGAACAGGAGATCGACCGGTTGGACCAGGCCGCCGACGTGACTCGGCTGACCGGCCTGCTGGCCGCCGTGGCCACCGCACCCACCCCAACCGGCACGCCAACGGCTGGCCCCTTCGAGGAGTGAGACCATGAGTTCCTTCGACCTGTTGCTGCGTAACGTCCGGGTGGTCCGGCACGACCGGCCAGATCCTGAGGCGGCCGACATCGCCGTCGCCGACGGACGGATCGTCCGGGTCGCGCCCGGCATCGATCCCGAGCAGGCGACGACAGTCGTCGACGGTGGTGGGCGACTGGCCTTTCCCGGTGTGGTCGATGCCCACCAACACTGGGGGATCTACAACCCGCTGAGCGAGGACACCGCCTCCGAGAGTCGCGCCTGCGCGCAGGGCGGCGTCACCACGGCGCTTACCTACATGCGGACCGGGCAGTACTACCTCAACCGGGGTGGCCGCTATGAGGACTTCTTCCCCGACGTGTTGGCTGCCAGCGCCGGCCGATCCTACGTGGACTACGGCTTTCACCTCGCACCTATGATGAGCGAGCACATCGACGAGATTCCCGACCTGGTGGAGAAGTTCGGCGTCACCTCGTTCAAAATCTTCATGTTCTACGGCAGCCACGGTCTGCACGGCCGGTCCGCCGATCAGAACTCGTTCCTGATGATCCCCGAGGGGGAGCGGTACGACTACGCCCACTTCGAGTTCGTGATGCGCGGAGTGCAGGCGGCCCGGGAACGCTTCCCCGAGCTCGCCTCGGAGATCTCGCTCTCCCTGCACTGCGAGACCGCCGAGATCATGAGCGCCTACACCCGGCGGGTGGAGCAGGAGGGCACGCTGCGCGGACTGGAGGCGTACCACGCCTCCCGGCCGCCGCACTCCGAAGGGCTCGCCGTCTCGATCGCCTCCTACCTGGCCCACGAGACCGGCCTGCCCACCATCAACCTGCTTCACCTGTCGTCGGCCAAGGCGCTCGACGCGGCACTGCGGATGGCGCAGGCGTTCCCGCACATCGACTTCCGTCGCGAGGTGACAATCGGGCACCTGCTGGCCGACATCACCACCGCCCACGGTCTCGGCGGCAAGGTGAACCCGCCGCTGCGTCCCCGCGAGGACGTCGAGGCACTGTGGGGCCACCTGCTCGACGGCCGGGTCGACTGGGTGGTCAGTGACCACGCCTGCTGCCGCGACGAGCTGAAGTTCGGCGATCCCCGCGACGACGTCTTCCTCGCCAAGTCCGGCTTCGGCGGCGCGGAATATCTGCTGCCCGGCCTCTTCACCGAGGGCCGCCGCCGGGGCCTGCCGCTGTCCGCCGTCGCCGCGCTCACCGCCTGGAACCCGGCCCGCCGGTTCGGCCTTGCCACCAAGGGCGCCATCGCCGAGGGGTACGACGCCGACCTGTGCCTGGTGGACCCCGACACGACCTGGACGGTGCGGGCGGAGGACTCCGAGTCGACCCAGGAGTACACGCCGTTCGAGGGCTTCGAGTTGACCGCGCGGGTCACCGACACCTTCGTCCGCGGCGCACACGTTTTCGTCGACGGCAAGGTGACAGGTGCACCGCAGGGCCGGTACGTGCCCCGGGCCGGCGGTAGGCACGCGCGGTGAGCGATGTCGCCCGCAGTTACCTCTACGTGCCCGGCGACCGGGCGGACGTGCTCCGCAAGGCCGCCGGGCGGGGCGCCGACGCCCTCGTGCTCGATCTGGAGGACGCGGTCGCGCTGCCGCACAAGGAAAAGGCCCGCGAGACGGTCGCCGCATACCTGCGAGACGCGCCGTCCGGGGTGGCCCACTGGGTACGCGTCAACAGCGACCAGGTCGAGACGGACCTGACGGTGCTCGGCGCTTCGGCGGCCGGGATCTGGCTGCCGAAGGCGGAACCTGACCTGCTGCACGAGGTCGACCGGGCGTTGCTGAGCGCGGAACGGCGACTGGGCCTGCCGGAGCGGACCTTTCAGGTGGTGGCACTCATCGAGACCGCACGGGGTGCGCTCGCCTGCGCGCAGGTGGCCATCGCACCTCGGGTGCTGCGGCTGGGCATCGGAGAGGCGGATCTCGCGGGCGAACTCGGCCTGCAACCGGATGCTGACCGCACCGAGTTCGCCGCGATTCGCTCGCAGGTCGTGCTCGCCTCGGCGGCGGCCCGGATCACCCCGCCGGTCGGCCCGGTCGAAACCGTCCTGCACGACCCCGTGCGACTGGAGAAGACAAGCCGGGCCCTGCTCCGGCAGGGTTTCCGCGCTCGCAGTGCCATCCATCCCGGGCAACTCGCCACCATCAACGGGGTGTTCACCCCCACCCCGGAGGAGGTGGCCGCCGCCCGGCGGGTTCTCGACGCCATGGCGCGGGCCGAGCGAGACGGCTCGGGGGTGGCTGTTGACGACCACGGGCGGCTGGTGGACCGCGCCGTGGTCCGCAGCGCGGCGGAGGTATTGAGCCGGGCCGAGGCATGAACGCTCATCCACCCCGCGCACGCGCGGGCCGGCGAGCCGTCCGCGGTGGGACCGGCGTGTCGACGAGCATCTCGCCGATCCGATGTGGACGGTGACGCGGCGGCCGGGTGAGGCCGCCCGCCGCGTCACCGCTGCCCCCGGTCGGTCAATCAGTCATCGTCGTCGGCGAGGATCGCGCCGGTGACGGCGTCCACGTCGACGTCGCGTTCCCGGCCACCGAGCACGAACTCGACCTCCCAGATCGGGCCGCCGTTGCGTTCGTCCAACTCGGCCTCGAGCACCCGGGCCCCGACGAACTGCGCGGTGACGATCTCCGCGGCCTGCACGGCGTTGACCGGGCGTGGCCCGAACTTCGCGTCCAACCGGGGGTCGATCTCGATCTCGAAGCTCGCGCCGGATCGGCTACCGGTCTGCTCGCGGGAGTCCTTGGCGGTGGCCAGTGCGGTGCCGGCGATCAATGGGACGGCGACACCGGCGACGGTGACGGCTACCAGCACTGCTCTACGCATTGTGACCTCCGGGCAGGTGTAACGATGCCGGTGCCCGGCCGCCGGATGGCGGCTCGGTGTCGACCGGCTGACTACACCCGGGGGTACGCGTGCCTGCGGATGCCCGGCTCAGCACGAGGTCGAATTCTGGTCGTTCCCTGGCCGAATCCTGGCATTGCGCCGCGGGCAGCGCCACCACCGCGGTCAGCCCTGGTCCGTCGGCGTTCTCCAGCCGGGCCGATCCGCCGCCGGCCTCGGCGAGTTTGCGGACCAGCGCGAGCCCGAGCCCGGTCCCGCCGGGTGCCGCGCCGGGCGCCCGCCAGAACGGCTGGAAGGCCTGCGTACGCTGCGCGGCGGTGAGCCCGCAGCCGGCGTCGGTGACCCGCAGTTCGACGTGACCGGCATCGGCGGCGGCCCAGGCGACGGTGATCGTACTGTCGACTGGGGCCACCGCCAGCGCGTTCGCCAGCAGGTTGTCCAGGATCTGGTCGACGGCGCCGGCAAGGGACCGGACCTGGGCCGAGTCAGGGCCGGACACCCGTAGCGTCACCCCCCGGTCGGCGGCGATCGGCGACCAGGAGTCGACCCGGGCCGCCACCGCGGCGGCCAGCCGCACCGACTCGGTGGGGTGCACGGGCTGCCCACCACGGGTCATCGCCAGCAGCGTGTCGACCAGCCGCGCCAGCCGGTCGGTCTCCACGAGCGCAGCCCGCAGGTTCGCGTCACCGGCCGCGCCAACGTCGGGTTCGAGGTTCTCCAGCCGCAGCCGCAGCGCCGCGAGCGGGGTCCTGAGCTGGTGCGAGGCGTGCCCGACGAACGACTGCTGGGCGGCGATCAGCTCCTGGAGCCGGGTGGCGGTGGCGTTGAAGGTGGCCGCCAGGCGGCGCAGCTCGGGTGGTCCGTTAGCCGGCGTGGCCGACATCTCGCCGTCGGCCAGCCGCCGGGTGGCCCGCTCCAGGGCCCGCACCGGCCGGCCGATCCAGCGGGCCAGCCCGACGGCCACCAGTGCCACGGCGGCCAGTACGACGACAGCGACCCCACCCAGCACCGACCAGAACTGGTGCACCCGCGTGGTCATCGGCGCGGTGGGGGCGCTGAACAGCAACGCCCCCTGGCCGGGCTTGCCCGGATGCAGCGGCACCGCGACCCACATCATCGTCACCCCGTCGGCGTCGCGGAATCCGCTGCTGACCTGTCCGCCGGCCACCGCTGGCAGATCGACCACCGGGGCGGCCGTGGCAGTGGCCGGCCCGGTCGGCGTGGCGCCGTCGCGCCGGGTCGCCGCGAGCACCCGGCCGGTGCCGTCGACGATGTCGACCTCCCCGTCCCACCGCCGCGCCGACTCCAGCGCCAGCAGGTCGATCTGACCCTGCTCACCGTGGTCGAGCGCGGTGTCGACGAACGCGGCGAGCACCTCCGCGTCGTGTTCCAGGTGACCGAAGACCCGCTGCTGCTCGCCACGCTGGTAGACGTAGCCGAGCGGCACGGCGAGGGCGACCAGGATCAGCAGCGCGAAGCTGAGATAGGTGACGAGGAGCCGGCGGACCACGGTCAGGACGCCGCAGTGAGTCGGAACCCCACCCCGCGTACCGTCTCGATCCACGCCGGGTCGCCGAGTTTGCGGCGCAGGCAGGCGATGTGGAAGTCCAGCGTCTTGCCGCGCCCGAAGAAGTTCGGCGACCACACGGTCTCCAGCAGGGTCCGGCGGGTCACCACCGCGCCCGGATCCTCGGCCAGCGCCACCAGCACGTCGTACTCCTTCGGCGCGAGCGGCAGCGGCGTGCCGTGCAGCCGGACCTGGCGGGTGCGGCGGTCGATGACCAGGTCGCCCACCCGCTGCGTGCCGTCTTTCGACGCTTTCCCAACGGCACCGGCCGGTTGGGTCCGGCGCCCCACCGCGTGCATCCGGGCCACGAGTTCCCGCAGGCTGAACGGCTTGGCCAGGTAGTCGTCCGCGCCCAACTCCAGGCCCAGCACCCGATCGGCCTCACCGCCCCGGGCGGTCAACATGATGACAGGCGTGTCGGTGCGCCGGCGCAACGTCCGGCACACCTCGATCCCGTCGATGTCGGGCAGCCCCAGATCCAGCAGCACCATGTCGGCCGGGGGCGCGGCCAGCGCCTGCGCGCCGGTGACCACCCGCCGCGCCCGGATCCCGTAGCGGGCCAGGCCGTCGACGAGTGGCTCGGCGATCGAGTCGTCGTCCTCCACCAGCAGCACGTCCACCGAGGTCTCCTCACGCCTGTCGCACCGCGCCGAGGGCCGTCGCGTGCGGTCCGAGCCCGAGAGCCGGGACGCGCAGGAGTACGCGCCGACGCCGCCACACAGTTCAAAGCGGACGTGTCGGTGGCCGTTTCGGCGCAACGGCGGGGTTCGGGGTGGGCGGATGCCGCCGTTGCGCCGAAACGATGTCGGTCAGTCGGACGTCACCTGCCGGTGGATGCCGGGGCGTCGTCGCGCAGCCGGTCGTGATCGCGCAGCCGGTTGTCGCGTCGCCGGGCGAGCACACCGAGGACCACGTCGACGACGAGGAAACCGAGCAGGGTGACACCGAACCACGGCAGGGCCCAGCCGATCGCGGCGACCACCGGGACGCCGACCAGCAGCGCCCACCAGGGCAGGCCGCGCAGGGCACCACGGGCGGGCGGGGCACCGACCGGCGCGCGCCGGTCACCCCGGGTGGGGCGGCGCTGCCACCACATGCGGTAACCCCAGACGATGACGCAGAGCAGGCCGACGGCGAGCGCCGCGAGCAGGATCTGGTTGACCGTACCGAAGAGCAGACCCATGTGCGCCTGTACGCCGAGGGCGCTGAGCTTGGCCAGCGCCGGCCAGTCGGCGAAGTCGTTGCGGGCGGTCACCGTACCGGTCTCGGGGTCGACGGCGACCTGGTCCCGCCGCACCGGCCAGGTGTTGTCGGTCTGGGTGACCGTCCAGGCGTGGTCGGGCTCACCGGGGACGACCTCGACCGGTCCGGAGAGTCCCGCCTGGCGGGCCGCCGCCAGCACCCGGTCGAAGGTGGCCGGGTCGGCGCTCGCCGCCGTCGGCGCGCCGCCGTGCTGGTGCTCGCCGCCGCCGGCGCTGGGCGCGTCCGTCAGGCTGGTGGAGACCGCCGGCCGGCGGGCGTCGAGCGCGTCCAGCCCGGCGGCGAAGTTCGCCCCGGCGAACCGGGACCAGGTCAGGCCGGTCGCGGAGAGGATGAGCAGCCCCACGACGAGCCAGAGACCGGTGGTGGCGTGCCACCCCCGGGTACGTCGCACCCCTTTGCCGGCCGAGAGGTCGGGCACCAGCAGGTGCTTCACCTGGCCGCGTCCGGTGCGACGGCGCCGCCACCAGAGGATGACGCCGCCGAGTGCCAGCACCCAGAGCCAACTGGCGGCGATCTCCGAGTAGTGCCGTCCCAGGTCGCCCAGGTGCAGGTTGCGGTGTAGATCGTCGAGCCAGGTGGTGGCAGGCGTGGAACCGAACCAGGTGGTCAGCTGCCCCCGCACCTCGCCGGTGTACGGGTCGACGTAGACGGTGTGCTGCCTGTCGCCCAGTTCCGGCAGCGAGAACACCACAGCGGTGGTCTGCTCACCGGTGCCGGGCGCGACCGCCGTGAGCGTGCCGTCCGGATGCGCGGCCCGCGCGGCGGTGACCTGTTCGGCGAGCGGCTTGGGCTGGTCGCCGGCGGTGGCCACGGTGAGCTGGTCGCCGTACAGGATCTGGTCCAACTGCGGGGTGACGGTGTATGCCAGGCCGGTCAGCGCGGCCACCACCAGGAACGGGGCGACCAGGACGCCGGCATAGAAGTGCAGCCGAAGCAGCAGCGCCGCCAGCGGTGCAGGGCGACGTGGGGCACGGGTCGCCGGCGCGGCGGCGGGTTCGGGGGAGGACTCCGGTGTGGAGGCGCCGGAGACTTCGGTCAGAGACATGCACTTTTCCGATCGGGATAGAGGTGAATGTGGCGACCTGCCCCGTGCCCTTCGGGTCAGTGTGTTGCTGCCGCTGCCCGGATGCCCGCCGCTCGATCACCTAGTCGGACGACGACCCACCCCGGTTCCCGCCGTCTCCACCGCGGCTTCTTCCTTCTTGCGCGTCGTCCAACCGCCTGTCACCTGGGTCGCAGCGCCGCCTCGAGACCGTTGAGCCGCAGCATGGTCGCGCCGCGCAGGTGTGCCACATCGTTGGCGCCGTCCCCGACGTAGCGGAGGAAGGCGACCTGCTCGGTCCAGTCCAGCCGGGTCCCACCTGTCTCCTCGGCCAGTTCGACGGTGGCCAGCGCGGTCCAGCGCAACTCGCCGTCGACGACGGCCTCGTAGCCGTACACGATCTGCCGCATGCTCGTGATGGCGATGTACCGCGACCGGTACTCCAGCCGTTCCGGCGGACTGTCCAGGCTGGTGAAGGTGCTGCCCGCCGCCTCGCCGCCACCCACCCGGAAGTCGTGTTCGTGCCAGCTGTCGCCACCGGGCAGCCGGAACCATCGTCGCCGCAGCGCGGTGTCGGCGAACGCTGCGAAGACCTCCTCCGGCGCCACGTCCAGTTGCCGCGAGATCGTGAAGGTGTCGTGTCGGACCATGCCGTCCTCCCCCTGCCGTGACCCCGAAGGCGTCGGGGCGCGTTTTCACCCACCGGTCTGCTGGCTCAGAATGCCATTGCCGCAGAGCAGAACCGATGGGCAGAGGGTGCGTGCGGTGGTGGTTAACAGGGGACCCCTGCTATGCACGAGGCGTTAGCAGGGGACCCCTCCTTACACCTCGGGGAGGCCGACGTAGTTCTCGGCGAGGCTCGTGGCGTACGCGGGGGAGGTGGTCACGTAACGCAGCGTGGCCGACTGGAGTTTCGCCGCGTACGGGTCGTCGGCGTCGAGCTGGTGCAGCATCGAGGTCATCCACCAGGAGAACTGCTGGGCCCGCCAGACCCGGCGTAGCGCGGTGCGGGAGTAGCCGTCGAGCAGGTCGGTGCGGCCGTCGGCGTACCAGGCGGCGAAGGCGTCGCCGAGCAGCGCCACGTCGGCCAGGGCCAGGTTCATGCCCTTGGCGCCGGTCGGCGGCACGATGTGCACCGCGTCGCCGGCCAGGTAGAGCCGCTGCCACTGCATCGGCTCGACCACCAGGCTGCGCAGCGGGGTGATCGACTTTTCCAGGATCGGGCCCTCGTTGAGGGTCCAGTCCGGCACCGTCTCCAGCCGGGTGCGCAGTTCGGCCCAGATCCGCTCGTCGGGCCAGTCGGCGATGTCCGCGTCGGCCGGCACCTGGAGGTAGAGCCGGGAGATCTGTGGTGACCGCATGCTGTAGAGCGCGAAGCCACGCTGGTGGTGGGCGTAGATGAGTTCCTCCACCGCGGGTGGGGCGGCGGCAAGAACCCCCAGCCAGGCGAAGGGGTAGGTGCGCTCGTAGGTGGTGAGCACGCCGTCGGGCACCGTCGGGCGGCTCACCCCGTGGTAGCCGTCGCAGCCGACCACGAAGTCGCAGTGCAGCTCCTCGTCACGGCCCTGGTGCCGGAAGTGGATCACGGGTGCGGTGTCCAGGTCGGACAGCCGGTCGGCGCGGGCCTCGAACAGGATCGTGCCGCCGGCGTCGAGCCGGGCCGCGATCAGGTCCTTGACCACCTCCTGCTGCCCGTACACGGTGATCGCCCGGCCGGTCAGCTCGGTCATCGGCACCCGGTGCGACTCGCCGTCGAACCGCAGCTCGATGCCCTCGTGCCGCATGCCCTCGCGGTCCAGGCGGGCCCCCAGGCCGGTGTCGCGCAGCAGGTCGACCGAGCCCTGTTCGAGCACGCCCGCGCGCAGCCGGTGCTCGACGTACTCCCGGCTGCGGCTCTCCAGCACCACCGAGGAGATGCCGTGCCGGTGCAGCAGGTGCGACAGCATGAGACCGGCCGGTCCCGCGCCGACGATGCCGACCTGGGTACGCATCGATGCCTCCTTCGTCAGCCCGTCGTCGCTCAGAACGGGTAGCGGGTGATCTCGCCCTGCACGGTCAGCCACCGTGATCCTCCGTGCGGGCCGGTGGGACAGCGATGGGGTCACCGCCGCGCAGGTGTGTTCGCCTGCCGAACAAGCGTTCTCATCTAGGACATTTTCACGCGGTGTCGTCCGCGTCAACGGCCGGGCGCAACATTTCCGCAATCGACCGCGCGGCCGGGTTCCGGCCGGCCGAGGGTACGTTGACGAACACCGCCGTAGCCGTTTACGTTCGTGATAAGTACGCCGGTCCGCATGCCGAACACCGCTTCGCCGCTCGGGAGAAGCCGTGACGCCGTGGGGAGGGCGTGGAGGCAGGAGGCGGGAGACACATGGCCAAGCTCGTCTCGCTGGCCGACGGCGTCGCGGAACTGGTCCGCGACGGGGACACGGTGGCGCTGGAAGGGTTCACCCACCTCATCCCGTTCGCCGCCGGTCACGAGATCATCCGACAGCGGCGGCGCGACCTGACCCTGGTCCGGATGACCCCCGATGTCATCTACGACCAGCTCATCGGCGCCGGCTGCGCCCGCCGGCTGGTCTTCTCCTGGGGCGGCAACCCCGGCGTCGGCTCGCTGCACCGCTTCCGCGACGCGGTGCAGAACTCCTGGCCGGTCCCGCTGGAGTTGGAGGAACACAGCCACGCGGGGATGGCCAACCGGTACGTCGCCGGCGCCTCCGGCCTGCCGTTCGCCGTGCTGCGTGGCTACACCGGCACCGACCTGCCCCGGCACACCACGAACATCCGCCCCATCGAGTGCCCGTTCACCGGCGAGACCCTCACCGCCGTGCCCGCGCTGCGTCCCGACGTGACGGTGGTGCACGCCCAGCGCGCCGACCGCGCCGGCAACGTGCAGATGTGGGGCATCACCGGGGTGCAGAAGGAGGCAGTGCTGGCCGCGCAGCGGTCGCTGATCACCGTCGAGGAGATCGTCGACGAGCTCGAACCCGTACCGGGACAGGTGGTGCTGCCCGGCTGGGCGGTCACCGCGGTGGCGCGGGTGCCCGGTGGGTCCCACCCGTCGTACACCCAGGGCTACTCCGTCCGCGACAACGAGTTCTACCGCGCCTGGGACGCGATCAGCCGGGACCGCGACACCTTCACCGACTGGATCGCCCGGCACGTGCACGAGGCGGAGGTGCCGGCATGACGGAATACACCGCCGACGAGATGATGACCGTCGCCGCCGCCCGGCAACTGCGCGACGGCACCGCCTGCTTCGTCGGCATCGGGCTGCCCAGCACCGCGGCCAACCTGGCCCGCGCCACCCACGCCCCCGGCCTCGTGCTGATCTACGAGTCGGGCTGCCTCGGGGCGAAACCCGACCGACTGCCCCTCTCCATCGGTGACGGCGTGCTCGCCGACACCGCCGACGCGGTGGTGTCGGTGCCCGAGGTCTTCAACTACTGGCTCCAGCCCGGCCGCATCGACGTCGGTTTCCTCGGTGCCGCGCAGCTCGACCGGTACGGCAACATCAACACCACGGTCGTCGGTGGCGACTACACCGACCCGAAGGTACGCCTGCCCGGCGCGGGCGGGGCACCGGAGATCGCCGCCTCCTGCGGTGAGGTGGTGGTAGTGGTCCGGCAGAGCCTGCGTACCTTCACCGAACGGGTCGACTTCGTCACCTCGGTCGGCTACGGCAGCGGCCCCGGTGACCGGGCCCGGCTCGGACTGCGTGGCGGCGGGCCGCGTACCGTCATCACCGACCTCGGCGTCCTCGAAGCGGACCCCGCCACCTGCGAACTCACCCTCACCCGACTGCATCCCGGCGTCACCGTCGACCAGGCCCGCGCGGCCACCGGCTGGCCGCTCGCGGTCGCCGACGAACTGGCCACCGGCGAGCCGCCGACCGCCGACGAACTCGCTGTGCTGCGTGCCCTGGAAGCGACCAAGAGGACGGCCCGATGACCCGCGACGGGTACGACACCACCCATCCGCTGACGCTGCCGAGCTACCGGCGCGACGACGTCGACGCCCACCCGCCGCTGCTCAGTCCCGGCTACAAGTCCACCGTGATCCGCGCGCCGCACCAGCCGCTGGTGTACCTGCCGCAGCGGCTCACCGAGGTCACCGGCCCGCTGCTCGGCGAGGGACGCCTCGGCGAGTTCGACCACGACCTGACCCGCCAGCACGACGGCGAGCCACAGGGGCAGCGCATCATCGTGCACGGCCGGGTGCTCGACGGCGACGGCCGGGCCGTGCCGCACACCCTGGTGGAGATCTGGCAGGCCAACGCCGCCGGCCGCTACCGGCACATCCTGGACAACTGGCCGGCCCCGCTGGATCCGCACTTCACCGGCGTCGGGCGCACCCTCACCGACGAGCGGGGCCGCTACGAGTTCATCACCGTGCAGCCGGGCGCCTACCCGTGGCGCAACCACGACAACGCCTGGCGGCCCGCGCACATCCACTTCTCGCTCTTCGGCCGGGCGTTCACCCAGCGGCTGGTGACCCAGATGTACTTCCCCGGCGACCCGCTGTTCTTCCAGGACCCGGTGCTCAACTCGGTGCGTGACGAGCAGGCCCGACAGCGGCTGATCGCCCGGTACGACCACGCCACCACCCGGCCGGAGTGGGCGCTGGCCTACGAGTTCGACATCGTGCTGCGGGGCCGGGACGAGACCCCCTTCGAGGACGAGGACGACGATGAGTGAACGCCTGGGCGTCACGCCCGCCCAGACCGTCGGGCCGTACCTGCACATCGGCCTGCCCTGGCCCGACGGCCCGTACGCCGTGCCCGAGGGCACCCCGGGCGCGTGCTGGATCCGCGGCCAGATCGTCGACGGCACCGGCGCGCCGGTGGTCGACGCGCTGGTGGAGAGCTGGCAGGCCGACCCGGATGGCCGCTTCGACCACCCCGACGACCCGCGTGGCGCCCGGCCTTCGACGGTGCCCGGTTTTCGCGGCTTCGCCCGCACCGAGACCGACGGGCAGGGCTGGTACGGGCTGCTCACCGTCAAGCCGGGACCGCTGCCCACGCCGGAGGGGGAGACCGAGGCGCCGCACCTGACCCTGTCGGTCTTCGCCCGTGGCCTGCTGCACCGCCTGGTCACCCGGGTCTACTTCCCCGACGAGGCGACGGCCAACGCCGCCGACCCGGTGTTGCGGGGCGTCGATCCCGATCGCCGGGACACGCTGCTGGCGAGCCCCGCGCCGGACGGCTACCGGTTCGACATCCGCCTCCAGGGAGAACATGAAACCGTCTTCTTCGCGGTCTGAGGCGCTGCTGCGCCCCCTGTCCGGCACGCCCGACGTGGACGCCGAACTCGACGACCGCGCCCTGTTGCAGGCGCTGCTGGACGCGGAGGCCGCGCTCGCCCGCGCCGCCGCCGACACGGGGCTGCTGCCCGTACCGGTCGCCGAGGAGATCGCCCGGCACTGCCGCGCCGAGCGGTACGACCCGGCCGCGCTCGGCGCGGCGGCCGACGCCGCCGGCAACCCGGTCGTGCCGTTGGTGCGGGAGTTGACCGCCGCCGTCGACGCCTCGGCCCGGCCCTGGGTGCATCACGGCGCCACCAGCCAGGACATCCTCGACACCGCCCTGTCGCTGGTGGCGGTCCGGGCCGGCGCAGTGCTGCTGCGGCAGCTCGACGCGGCGGCCGACGCCGCCGCCGACCTGGCCCGCGTCCACCGGGACACCCTCATGGTCGCCCGCACCCTCGGCCAGCAGGCCGCACCGACCACCTTCGGCCTGAAGGCGGCCGGCTGGCTGCTCGGCCTGGACGAGGCGCGCACCCGCCTGGCGCGCGCCCGCGCGGCACTGCCGGCGCAGCTCGGCGGGGCGGTCGGCACCCTCGCCGGGTACGGGCCCGCCGGCCCGGACCTGGTCGACCGGTTCGCCGCCCAGCTCGGCCTGGCGGCCAGCCCGCTGCCCTGGCACACCCGCCGCCAGCCCGTGCTCGACCTCGCCGCGGCGCTCGGCGGACTGCTCGCCGCCACCGGCAAGATCGCGATCGACGTCGGCCTGCTGGCCCAGACCGAGATCGGTGAGGTGACCGAGGGCGGGGAGGGGCGCGGCGGCTCCTCGGCCATGCCGCACAAACGCAACCCGGTCGACTCGGTCCTGGTCACCGCGGCGGCCCGACGCGGACCCGGACTCGTCGGCACCCTGTTCACCGCGGCCGTGCAGGAACACGAGCGGGCCACCGGCGGCTGGCACGCCGAATGGGAACCACTGGGCGACCTGCTGCACCTGGCCGGTGGCGCCGCCGCCCGTACCGCCCGCATGCTGGCCGGCCTGCGCGTCCACCCGGAGCGGATGCGGGCCAACCTGGACGCCACCGGCGGCCTGCTGCTCGCCGAGGCCGTGGCCACCCGGCTGGCTCCGGCGCTGGGCCGCGCCGCCGCCCACGACCTGGTCCGCCGCGCCGCCGCCCGACCGCCGTTGCGGGACGCCCTGCTCGCCGAGCCCGACGTCCGGGCCCACCTGTCCGAGGCCGACCTCGACGCGGCCCTGGACCCGGCCGGCTGGCTCGGCTCCGCCGGCCACCTGGTCGACCGCGCCCTCGACCTGCACCGGGACGGATCGCGGTGACCCCGGACGGGTCGCACCGGGCGCGAGGGCTGCACGCCACGGTGGACGGACCGCCGGACGCGCCGGTGCTGGTGCTGGGCAGCTCCCTGGGCACCACCGGCGCCATGTGGCAGCCGCAGGTGGCGGCCCTGGCCACCCGGTTCCGCCTGATCCGGTACGACCATCTCGGCCACGGCGGATCGGCCGTGCCGACCGGGCCGTACACCATCGACCTGCTCGGCCGGAAGGTGCTGCACCTGCTCGACGAGCTGGGTGTCGAGCGGGCCCACTACGCCGGACTCTCCCTGGGGGGCATGGTCGGCATGTGGTTGGCCGCGCACGCCCCCGAGCGGGTCGACCGGCTCGCCCTGCTCTGCACGTCGGCGGCGCTCGGTCCGGCGGAGGGTTGGCGGTCCCGGGCGGCCGCCGTGCGCGCCGGCCGGCTGGACACCATCGCCGACACGGTCGTCGAACGCTGGTTCACCCCCGCCTTCGCCGCCGCCCACCCCTTCACCGTGGCGACCTACCGGGACATGCTGACCCACACCCCGCCGACCGGGTACGCGGCCTGCTGCGAGGCCATCGCCGGCATGGACCTGCGCGCGGACCTGGCCGCCGTCCGCGCACCGACGCTGGTGATCGGTGCCGCCGACGATCAGGCGACCCCACCACAGCACCTCGAGGAGATCGCGCGGCGGATCCCCTCCGCGCGGCTGGTCATGCTGGCGCACGCCGCGCACCTGGCCAGCGTCGAACAACCCGAGGCCGTGGCCGGCCTGCTGGCCGCCCACTTCAAGCCGGAAGGCGGGACCAGCCCGTGACCGACAAGCAGCGACACGACGCCGGGATGACGGTACGCCGGCAGGTGCTCGGCGACGCCCACGTCGACCGGGCGGTGGCCGGCACCGACGAGTTCACCGCCGACTTCCAGGATCTGATCACCCGGTACGCCTGGGGCGAGATCTGGAGCCGCGACGGCCTGGATCGGCGTACCCGCAGCTGCATCACCCTCGCCATGCTGGCCACCCTTCAGCACGAAGAGGAACTGGCGATGCACGTACGGGCCGCGCGACGCATCGGTCTCACCCCCGCCGAGATCAGCGAGGTGCTGCTCCAGGTGGCCGTCTACGCCGGCGTACCGGCGGCGAACCGGGCGTTCAAGGTGGCCCAGGCGGCCCTGCGGCAGGAGGCCGAGTGACCGACACGGCGCGATCGGGGGAATTCGTCCAGTCGCTGGAACGCGGACTGGCCGTGATCCGTGCCTTCGACGCCGAACATCCCCAGCTCACCCTCAGCGAGGTGGCCCGGGCCACCGGGCTGACCCGGGCCGCCGCCCGCCGTTTCCTGCTCACCCTGGTCGAGCTGGGCTACGTGCACACCGACGGGCGGCTCTTCTCGTTGCGCCCACGCATCCTCGACCTCGGCTACGCGTACCTGTCCAGCCTGAGCCTGCCCGAGGTGGCCCAGCCGCACATGGAAACCCTCGTCGCCCAGGTGCACGAATCCTGTTCGGTGTCGGTGCTCGACGGCGACGAGGTGGTCTACGTCGCCCGGGTACCCACCAAGCGGATCATGACGGTGGGGATCAGCGTCGGCACCCGCTTTCCCGCGTACGCGACCTCGATGGGGCGGGTGCTGCTCGCCGCACAGCCCGCCGACTGGCTGGACCACTACCTCGCCACCGCGCAGCTTCGGCCGTTGACCCGGCGTACCCTCACCGACCCGGTGAAACTGCGGGCCACCCTGACGAAGATCGCCGCCCAGGGGTACGCCATCGTCGACCAGGAGTTGGAGGAGGGGCTGCGCTCGCTGGCCGCGCCCATCCACGGCGACCGGGGAGCGGTGATCGCCGCGGTGAACGTCTCGGCCCACGCCAGCCGTGGTTCGTTCGAGGCGATCCGCAGGGAGCTGCTGCCCCCGCTGCTGGCCACCGCGAAGCGCATCGAGGAGGACCTGGCCGTCGGCCCGCGCCGCTGAGCCGGCTGTCGACGATCCGCGCTCACCGCGCCGCCTGACGTACCACCATGGGTACGTGAGCGAGCTGCTGCTGATCATCACGCTGGGCGTCACCGTGCTGGTCGGCACCACGATCGGTGGCCGGTACCGGGTCGCGCCACCGGTGTTGCTCATCTGCTTCGGCGCCCTGCTGGCGCTGCTGCCACCGTTGGCGGACGTGGTGCTGGCCCCGGAAGTGGTGCTGGTGCTGTTCCTGCCGGCGATCCTCTACCGGGAGAGCCTGGCCACCAGCCTGCGGGAGGTGCGGGCGAACTTCGTGGTGATCACCCTGCTGGCGGTCGGGCTGGTCGGCGCCACGATGGTGGCGGTGGCGCTCGTGGCGCAGCGGCTCGGCGTCGACCCGGCGGTGGCCTGGGTGCTGGGTGCCGTGCTCGCGCCGACCGACGCGGCGGCAGTGGCCGGCCTGGCCAAGCGGATGCCGCGCCGGCTGCTCACCACGCTGCGCGCGGAGAGCCTGATCAACGACGGCACCGCCCTGGTGCTGTTCGCCGTCGCGCTCGGCCTGCTGCACGGAGGTGAGGCGCCGAGCGTCTTCGAACTGCTGGGGCGGATCGGGCTCTCCTTCCTCGGCGGCATCGCGGCCGGCGTGCTGGTCGGCACGGTGGTGATCCTGATCCGTAAGCGCCTGGACGATCCGCTGCGCGAGGGGGCGCTCAGCGTACTCACGCCGTTCGCCGCGTTCTTCCTGGCCGACAGCATCCACGAGAGCGGGGTGCTCGCGGTGGTGGTGGCCGGTCTGATGATCGCCTTCGCCGGTCCCCGGGTGATCCGTGCCCCGTCCCGGGTGCTGGCGCTGGCGTTCTGGGATCTCACCACCTTCCTCATCAACGGTGGACTCTTCGTGCTGGTCGGGATGCAGATCCCCCGGGCGGTGCGGGGCGTGTCAAGCGTGTCGCTGGCGCGTGCGATCGTCATCGCGCTGGTGGTGGCCGGTGTGCTGGTGGCGGTGCGGATGCTCTGGCTGCACCTGACGGCGGGGATCGCTCGACTGCTGGACCGGCGCAAGGCCCGCCTCGATCGGCGGGTGAACTGGCGGGTGCGTACGGTCGCCGGCTGGGCCGGTTTCCGGGGCGCGGTCTCCCTCGCGGCGGTCCTCGCCGTGCCGTTGAACGCCGACGGCGGTCCGGTGCGGGAGCGTGACCTGATCATCTTCTGCGTCGCGACGGTGATCCTGCTGACCATGCTGGTGCAGGGCACCACGCTGCCGCTGGTGATGAGCTGGGCCGGGCTCGCCGGCGACGCGGATCGCGACGACGAGACCCGGCAGGCGAAGGCGCACGCCACCCGGGTCACCCTCGGTGCGCTGCCGGGCATCGCCGACCGGGTCGGCGCCGACCAGGAGGCCACGCAGCGACTCCGGGACGAGTACGAGAGTCACCTCGGTGCCGTGCAGGCCGGACCGGAAAGCGAGTCGGCGGCGGCCCGGGAGACCGAACGCCGGCTGCGGCTGGCCGCGCTCGAACACAAGCGACAGGAGATCACCCGGATGCGCGACTCCCGGGAGATCGACGAGGCGGTGCTGCGTGAGTTGCAGGCTGAGCTGGACCTCGAGGAACTCCGCCTGCTGGGGCAGAAACCCGCCGACTGACCGGTCGCCTGCCGACGCTCATGCCGTGGGTCCGGCGGGTAGGGCCAGGGCGACGGTGAGGTCGAGCAGCGTACGCGGGTCGTTGAGCCGCTCGCCGTAGAGCTGCCGCAGCTGGCCCATCCGGTAGCGCACGGTCTGTGGATGGACGAACAGGTCGGCCGCCACGTCGTCGCGCCGCCCCTGGTGCAGCAGCCACGAGCGCAGCGTCTCGGTGAGCCGTTCGGCGGTGGCGGCGGGCAACTCGGCGAGCGGGCGCAGGACCCGGGCCCGCAGATCCGCCAGGGCCTCGAGGTCGGCGCTGAGCAGCAATTCGGCCAGGTGCTGCTCGGTGTCCAGCGGCTCGCCGTCGGGTGGGTGGGCGATGCCGAGTTCCACGGCGCGGGTGACCCGCTGGTAGGAGGCGTTGGCCCGGGTCCACGGCCGGGCGGGACCCAGCACCGCGCGGCGGCGGTGCAGCACCCGGGTGAGCTGCCGCCGGTCGGCGTCCGGCACCAGCACCACCGCCCGCTCTCCACCGGGCTCACCGGCGGGCGACTCCTCGCTGCTCTCCAGGGTGTGCTCGCCGAGCAGGGCGAGCACCCCGCGTAGGTTGGCCCGGGGGAGCAGGACGACGGTGAGGGTCTGCGGCACCGGCCAGTCCGCCCGTTCGGCGCTGCGCCGCAGCACCTCCTCCGGCTCGCCGATGAGCAGTTGCTGGGTGAGTCGTTCCAGGTTGCGCCGGCGGGCCCGGCCGACGCTCGCCAACTCGTCGGCGTGCCCCGCGACGCTGGCGGCGGAGAGTTCGTCGATGTAGGCGAACATCAGCTCGGCGAACTCGGCAACGGTGGCGGCGGGCAGCCCGATCGCCACGGTCGCCGCGGCCATCTCCCGCCAGGAGACCCGGGCACCGACCCGGTAGGCGGCCAGCAGCGCGTCCATGCTGCGGCCGGAGCGGGCCTCACCGCTGCCCAGCGCGTACGCTGCCTCCAGCGCGGGGATCAGCGGGGTGCTCGGGTCGGTGGCCTGGGAGCGTTCCAGCAGTTGCAGGAAGGTGCCGAGAGCTATCTGCACGGCATTTTCGATCTTGTCGCGCATCTGTCCGGTCAGGGTGCCGGAATAGCTCGGCACCTCCGCCGTGATCGCGGTGACGGTGCGGCCGGCTACCAGCGGTAGCCGGTCGCGCAGCTCACGGGCGACCCGCTCGTCCAGTTCGAGACGGGCGGCTCGATGGGTGGTTCCGGAGGTATCCGCCACGGTTGTTCTCTCCGCACAAAAGGGGTGGATCGCTTTACCTTCGCAGGCCAAGATTTTATGCCAGCCTGCCGCGACCATCGTTATATGACCACTACCGTCCCGCGACCGGAAGCATCAGGATCCCTGCGTCGCCGGCTGTGGCGGCTGGCCGAGACGGTGACCACGCCCGTGCTGCCCGGCGACTACCTCGACCTGATCGCGCCGCTGCGGGCCGGCACCGACCTGCGGGGCAGGATCCTCGCCGTACGCCCGGAGACCCCGGACGCGGCGACACTCGTGATCCGGCCGGGACGCGGCTGGCGCGGGCACCTGCCGGGGCAGTACGTGCGGCTCGGCGTCGACGTCGACGGCGTACGCCAGTGGCGGGCCTACTCGGTCACCTCGCCCCCCGGTCGGCATCCCGAGCCGATCTCGGTGACGGTCAAGGCGATCGAGGACGGCGTGGTCAGCAACCACCTCGTCCGGCGGGTCCGACCGGGCACGATCGTGCAGCTCGACCAGGCGCAGGGCGACTTCGTGCTGCCGGAGGCCACCCCGGACCGGGTGCTGTTCCTGACCGCCGGCAGCGGCATCACCCCGGTCGCCGGGATGCTGCGCTCCGGCGCGCTCGCCGGCCGCGACGTGGTGCTCGTGCACTCGGCCCCCACCGCGGCCGACGTGGTCTTCGGCGCCGAGCTGCGCGGCCTCGCCGAGCAGGGGGTGATCCGGCTGGTGGAACGGCACACCAGCGTCGACGGGCTGCTGGACGTGGCCGAACTCGACACCCTGGTGCCCGACCACCTCGACCGCGAGACCTGGGCGTGCGGCCCGCTCGGGCTGCTCGACGCGGCCGAGGCGCACTGGTCGGCCCGGGGGCACGCGCAGCGGTTGCACACCGAGCGGTTTCGGCCCACGATCATTACCGCAGGTGAAGGCGGCACTGTCACCTTCACCCGCTCGTCGGTCACGGTCGAGGCCGATGGTGGCACGCCGTTGCTGGACGCCGGCGAGAACGCCGGGGTGCTGATGCCCTCCGGCTGCCGGATGGGGATCTGTTTCGGCTGCGTGCTGCCGCTGCGTCAGGGTGCGGTCCGGGACCTGCGCAACGGGGAACTGACCACCGCCCTACCGGGTGACGGCGTACGCGTGCAGACCTGTGTGTCAGCCGCCGCCGGCCCGTGCGAACTCGAGATCTGATCGGAGAGCATCGACGTGACCGTCATCCAGAAAAAGGCCACCAACCCGATCGCCCACCTCAGCGCCGAGGACATCGAAACCCTCGGTAAGGAACTCGACGCCATCCGCCAGCGGGTGATCGACAGTCGGGGCGAGCGGGACGCCGCGTACATCCGCAAGGTCATCTCGACGCAGCGCAAGCTGGAGGTCGGCAGCCGGGTGGTGCTGCTCTTCTCGCTCTTCCCGCCGGCCTGGATCGTCGGCACCGCCGGCCTGTCGGTGGCGAAGATCCTGGAGAACATGGAGATCGGGCACAACGTCCTGCACGGCCAGTGGGACTGGATGCGTGACCCGAAGATCCACTCGACCAGTTGGGAGTGGGACCACGCCACCCCGGCCGATCAGTGGAAGCAGTCACACAACGAGCTGCACCACCGCTACACCAACGTGGTCGGCAAGGACAACGACCTCGGTTACGGCATCATGCGCGTCGACGAGGACCAGCCCTGGCACCCGGCATACCTGGGCCAGCCGTTCTACAACTTCCTCAACGCCTGCTTCTTCGAGTACGGCGTCGCCGCGTACGACCTGGAGCTGGGGAGGAGGCTGAAGGAGAAGGACGGGCTCAAGGACCCGGAGTTCCGGGCCAAGGCCCGCGCGGCCGGCCGGAAGATCCGCCGCCAGGTGCTCAAGGACTACCTGCTGTTCCCGCTGCTCTCCGGTCCGTCGTTCTTCCACACCATGGCCGCCAACTTCACCGCGAACCTGATCCGCAACCTGTGGAGCCACTCGGTGATCATGTGCGGGCACTTCCCGGAGGGCGTGGAGACCTTCGAGAAGACCTCGATCGAGGGCGAGACCCGGGGCGAGTGGTATCTGCGGCAGATGCTCGGCTCAGGCAACATCAGCGGCAGCCGGCTGCTGCACATCATGACCGGCAACCTGTCGTACCAGATCGAGCACCACCTCTACCCGGACCTGCCCAGCAACCGTTACCAGGAGATCGCCCCCGAGGTGCGGGCGCTCTTCGACCGCTACGGGTTGAAGTACACCACCGGTTCGCTGCCCCGGCAGGTCTTCTCGGCCTGGAAGAAGGTCTTCCGGCTCGCCCTGCCGAACCGCCGCCAGCGGGCCACCCCCGCCGAGCCTGTCTCTTATACCCATCT
>NZ_POTX01000330.1 GCF_003236305.1 Micromonospora endophytica
GACCCCACCCCGTGCCGACACTCGGACGCTTCTGGCCCCCGGTGGGCCGAGAACGTCCAAGATCTCCCACAGTCTTGGTGGTGGTGGGCACGGTAGGGTGGGGGTACGCCGTCGAGTGGGAAGGAGGTCAGAACGATGTCCGATGTTCTGCGCCCCTCCCGCGGTCCGGCGTCCACGCGGATCTGACGGGGCGTCGCGTTCCGGAGGTCCGTCAATGACCGATCTGGTCATCCGCCCGCTCGTCGCGGGCGAGGAAGAACTGTTCGATTCGATGCCCGACCCGTTGCCGCAACTGCGGCAGGTCAGCTACGCCGACGGGCTCGCCGGCGGCGGCTACCAGCCCGAACGCACCTGGGTCGCGCTGCGCAACGGCCGGGTGGTGGCCCGAGCCGCCTGGCTGCTGCCACCCGGCTCGGTGGGGGAGCCGTGGCTGGAGCGGTTCGATCTGGCCGCCGAGCCGCACGAGGGTGCGGCGCTGCTGCGCGCCGCCCACGACGTACTCGGCGGTCCCAAGGTGTACCACGCCTCGGCGCCGGCCTACTGGCGTCGGCAGCCGCAGGTGCGTGCCGTGGTCGAGACGGCGGCGGCGGCGGCTCGGCAGGCGGGCCTGGTCGAGGGCGGCGAGCGGATCCGATGCTCGTGGACCGGTGGGCCGCTGCCGGCCAGCGCCTGTCGGTTCTCGTTCCGGCCGGCCGTCGACGCGGCGGAGATCGAGTCGCTTGTCGCCCGGATCGGTACGCCGGAACTGCTCACCGGCGCGGAGACGGCCCGGATGGTCGGTGGGGTGGACCTGGCCCGTGCTCCGCTGGCCTGGTTGACCGGCCCGACGTCGGACTGGCGCGTGGCACTCGACGACGACGAGCCGGTGGGGCTGGCCGCACCGACGGCACACGCCTGCTTTCCGATGATCGCCTACTTCGGACTCCTCGACGAGGCGGCCCGGGGCGAACTGCTGGCCGACGCGGTCGCGACGCTGGCCGCAGGCGGGGCGTACGAGGTGGTCGTCGACGTGGACGCGCACCGGGTGGCCGTGGTGGCGGAGTTGGAGCGGACCGGCTTCCGCCGGGTGCGCTCCCGGCTGCTCTTCACGCCGGCAGTCGGGGAGGTGGCCCTGCCCTCGGCTTGATCAGCGTCGGCGGGCGGTGCGGTGTTACAGCCGTCTGCCGCTTTTACCCTCTGCTGGTAATCGTCCGTTCCGGCGGGCGTCAGCTCGGCTGGCGCGCCTAACCTCGCCCTCGGCGTCGCGACTCCGTGGGTCGCGACGCCGAGGTCCGGTGTGGGGCACCGTGGAGCTGAGTGCGGGCGGGCCGGCTACCGTGCTGGGGCTGGTCGACACGCCGCGCCAGCGCTCGGCTGGCCCGCTGCCACGCCGGCACCGGGGTCAGGACCGGCTCGTGCGGGGCCGGTCCTGACCCGTGTCGACAGCCGCGCGGAGCGGACGCCGGCAGGTGGCGGTGAGCCTTACCGACCTCGGTCTCGGCCCGTCACCCGGAGCGGCTCAGGTGGTCTCGCCGCGCACGATGGCGATGGCGACCCGGCAGAGTTCGTCCATGTCGGGCTGGAAGGCGGCGGCGATGTCGGGATGCAGGCCGCCGCGCGTCTCGTCGAGCAGCCGCTGGCACACCTGCTCCACCGGCTCTCCGGCGTAGCTGTCCCGGACCCGGTCGGCGGCGGCCTGGAGGGCCGAGGTCAGCTGCTCCTCCAGTGGCCCACGCAGCTTCTCCTGCACCGGATCACGAGGCTCCAGCGTGACATGTGGCTCCGACATCGACGCTCCCTTCATCGGCGGCTGCCGTACCCCGGCGTGGCCACCCGTCAAACCGCCTCCGGCACGGCGGCGACACGTACCTGATACGAGAACTCCTCGGCCGCCTCCTCGGCGTACGACAACCGGCGGATCTGCCGGTCGTCGTCGTAGAGGGCGACGTCGACCAGCACCCCGAGGTGGGCCAGGCCGATGTTGGCGACGCGCTTCTTGTCCTGCAACACCGCGCAGACCCCGCCCAGCAGGGTGCTGGCGTCGGAGGTGCGGTGCCCGGGCGGGCAGCGCAGGGTCACGTCCACCTCGATCGGCCCGGACAGCGGGGTCCAGCCGGTCTGTTGCGCGGCCTCGCAGGCGGCGCGGAGCAGGGCGCGTACCCTCGTCGCCTGCCGATGTCCGGCGGCGAAGATGGACAATGCCTCGGTTTTGACAGGTGGCAGGCCGCTCACCTCGAACGTCAGGGCGAGAGCGCGGGTGTCCTGCACCACGACGACACCTCCTCGTTGGGGACGATCCTGCCCAACCGATGAGCCGGTGAGGGGCTGTTCCCGCGAGAACCAACCGATCGGGCGGGTCGGGGTCGGCCGGTGGCGTATCGACGGCGACGGCGTACGCGCTGGCGGCGATGCTTCAGATAACGCTAGTGCACCCGGGCGGTCACTGGGTAGCGCCACAGGCCACGGTCAGATAGCGATTACCACTTTCGCCCGCGGGTGCTCGCTCTCCAGGTAGCGGATCGCCTGCGGCACCTCGGCGAGCGGATAGCTGCGGTCGATGACCGGGGTCACGCGGCCCGCCTCGGCGTGGGCGCGGAGGGTGTCGAGGTGCGCGCGGCTGGGTGTCGCGGTGAGGACACGGATGCGCTGCCGGACGAAAGGGGCGATCAGCCGCCCCTGGGTGAGCAGCCGGACCGGCCCGAGGAGGCTGCCACCCCGGTACACGCCACCGCCGGAGAGCACGAGCGTCCCGGTCGGGGTCAACGCCCGCCGCAGCGCGGTCAACGACCGATTGCCGACCAGGTCGAAGACGAGGTCGTGACGGCCGGCCGTGCGGGTGAAGTCGTCGCGGGTGTAGTCGACGACGTGGTCGGCGCCGAGGGAGCGGACCAGGTCCACGTTGCGGGTGCGGCACACCCCGGTCACTGTCGCGCCGAGCACCTTTGCCAGTTGGACGGCGAGCGTGCCGACGCCGCCGGAGGCGCCGTTGACCAGGACCCGCTGACCCGGCTCGAGCTGCCCGACGTCGCAGAGCCCCGTCAGGGCGGTGACACCGGCCAGCGGCAGCGCGGCAGCCTGCGGCGGGGTCAGGTTCGCCGGCTTCGGCGCGACCAGGGCCGCGGGCACGCAGACGTACTCGGCGAATGCGCCGCTGGCGTCGCCGAGGTCGCCGAAGACGGCGTCGTCGGGGCGCAGCTCGCGGACGTCGGCGCCGACCGCCTCGACCCGGCCGGCGAAGTCGCGGCCCCGGATCCGGGCCCGGGGTGCCGGGCGGCCGAAGGCCAGCCGCGCCAGTCGCGGGTCGCCGCGCACGATGTGCCAGTCGTACGCGTTGAGCGCGGCGGCCTCGACCCGCACGAGCACCTCGTCGGCGGCAGGCACGGGCGGGTCGACATCGGCGAGCCGGAGCGCCTCCGGCGGGCCGTACCGGTCCTGCACGATCGCCCTCATCGTCACCCTCCCCTCCGGGGTGTACGGCGTACACCTCCTGTTGGGAAATCTAGGTGTACGGCGTACACCTGTCAAGGCGGTTATGGTTTCCCCGAGTCGCCGGAAGACGAGGCCGGAGGTGCCGGGCGGGGATGGTCGAGCAGGCTGAGACACTGCGCCGGACGCCGCTGAGCAGGGACCGGGTGCTGCACTCCGCCGTCGCCCTCGCCGACCAGGCCGGCATCGAGTCACTCAGCATGCGCAATCTCGCCCAGGAGTTGGGCGTCGTGCCGATGGCCCTCTACAAGCACGTGGCCAACAAGGACGAACTGCTCGACGGCATGATCGACGTGGTGGTCGGCGAGATCGACCCGCCGCTGGCCGGCACCGGCTGGCAGCCCGCACTGCGGGCCCGCATCCTCTCGGCGCGGCAGGTACTGCGGCGGCACCCGTGGGCGCCGCTGGCGATCGAGTCGCGGAACATGGCGACGCCGGCCATCCTGGCCTACATCGACTCGACGATCGAGATCCTGCTGACCGACGGATTCAGCACCGACCTCACCCACCACGTGATGCACGCCCTGGGCAGCCGGGTCCTGGGCTTCAGCCAGGAGCTGTTCGACACCGCCCGGGACGCGGGCCGCACCGGCGCGGCCGATCCGATCCCGCCGGCGGCCCTGCCACCGGAGGTCGCGGCCCGGTTCCCGCACGTCGCGGCGATCGCCACGGCGGCCGCCCACGACGACACCACTGTCGTCGGGGCGGGCTGCGACGACCAGTTCGAGTTCGAATTCGCCCTGGACCTGCTGCTGGACGGCATCGACCGGCTGCGGCAGCAGGGTTGGACGTCGACCTGACCGGTCAGCTCCTCGGTCGGGGCGCGAACGCGCAGAATTGGACGTCGACCTGACCGGTCAGCTCCTCGGTCCTGGCGCGAACGCGCAGAACTCGTTGCCCTCGGGATCGGCCAACACCCACCACCGCGCCGCATCGTCCGGCTCCCGCAGCAGGCTGGCACCGGCGCGGATCAGCGCGGTCGGCTCCGGACCGGTCAGGTCGACGTCCCAGTGCAGCCGGTTCTTGACCGTCTTGCGCTCCGGCACCGGGTCGAAAACCCAGTAGTCCCAGGGGAAACCAACCACGCCCACCACCGCCGCGTACCCCTTCCTGGTCTCGACCTCACCGCCGACGACGCCGGACCACCAGGTGGCCTGGGCCACCGGATCCGCCGCGTCCACCACCATCTCGAACGGGCCCGGCGGCCGGGCCTGCTCGCCGGGCGGAAAGGCACAGAACTGGTTGCCCTCCGGGTCGGCCAGCACCCACCAGCTGACCTCCGCGTCCGGCTCGCGGATCAGCCGCGCACCGGCCGCCAGCAACGGTGCCGGGTCCGCCTCGGCCAACCGCAGATCCAGGTGTACGCGGGTCTTGACGGTACGCGGCTCGGGCACCCGGTTGACCCAGATCGACTCGGCGTCGGAGCGGCCCCCGGCCGGATCCACCCGGGCGTCCCCGTCCCCGGTGTCGACGAGCTTCCCGTCGAGGATGCGAGCCCAGAACCCACCGAGCGTCTGGACGTCTGCGGCGTCCAGACAGAGATCCTTGAAGCGTGCGATCATCCGCCGATCATGCCGCCCACCCCCGACATCCGCAC
>NZ_POTX01000331.1 GCF_003236305.1 Micromonospora endophytica
CGGCGGCTGCTGGCCACCTTCCTGACCGCCGCCCGCACCGGCGACCTGACGGCGTTGGAGCGGCTGTTCACCGCCGACGTGGTCAGCGTCTCCGACGGCAACGGCGCACGCCGGGTCTCCCGCCGGGCAGTCGTCGGCGCGAACCGGGTGGCCCGGTACGTGGCGGCGTTCTCGACCTGGTTCTGGAACGGCGTGCAGCTGCGGTGGGTCACCACGAACGGGCAGACCAGCGCGGTCATCCACCGAGACGGCGCGCTGGTCGGCCTGGTGACGGTCGCCGCCTCCGAAGCCGGCATCGACCAGTTGTTGTGGATGATGAACCACGACAAGATCGCCGCCGTCACGGATGCCACAGAACGGCCCCACTCCCCCACCTCAGCCCCCGACGGCGAGTGACAGGGCTCTCGGACGCCCATTGTCGATGGGGATCGGCCCACCTGACGGGGCGTTGACGGCCCTGACGAGGGCGGCCGGGTCGCCGGTGCGGGTGACCTCCGCGAACGCCGCAAGCAGCCGGAGCTGTTCCACCGGCGACGCCGGCGCGCCACGGTCCCCGGCCAGACGTGCCCGGGCCCGGCGGGTCAACTGGCGCGCGTTGGCCTCGGTGAGCCCGAGCAGTTCCCCGATCTGCCGGTGCGGATAGCCGAACGCCTCCCGGAGCAGGTAGGCGCAGCGTTCGCGGGGGGTGACGCGCTCGACGAGCAGCCGGATCGCGGCGCGTAGCTCCTCGGTGCGTTCCACCACCGTCGCGGGGTCGTCGCCCGGGTCCACCGGCTCCACCGACCAGGAGTCCGCCGGGTTCCGGTGCCGCACGTGCGCGGTCCGGGTCGCGTTGATCGACAACAGGGTGGTGGTCCGGCACAGGAACGCCGGCACGTTCCGCACCGCGGTGCGGTCCGTGCGATGCCAGCGGAGCCAGGCGTCCTGCACGACGTCCTCCGCGTCGGACCGGTCGCCGACGATGCGCCGCGCGATGCGCAACAGCCGGTCGCGGACATCGAGGAAGTCGGCGAGGTGGTCCGGGTGGGCCTGGGTGGTTTTCTCCAACGTGTTCGGACATCGATGCCTCCTGGTCGGTGACTGTCGTCTGTCCCGACGCTAGGAAGGCCCAGTTCTGAACGAGTTTCGAAGGAGTGCGGCCCGCAGTGACCTTCCGGTGCGGCCCGCCAGACCCGAGAAACTATGGCCTGGATCACACCAGGTGCTGTCACAACCCGGTCCGCGGTCCTGTCTCGGCTGGCGAACGCGGAGAACGGAGGACGACATGGGAACGGTTCCCGACGGCCGGCGCTGGCCGGAGCACGGAAGCACCGCCCGACCATGACGGACGTTCGGTTCAGCATCCTCGGCCCGGTACGTCTCCGACGCGGGGCGGCCGACCTGGACCTCGGTGCCCGTCAGCAGCGAGTCGTGCTCGCGATGCTGCTGGCCCGGCCCGGATCGGTGGTCAGCGTGTCCGAACTGGTCGACGCCATCTGGGACGACGACCCGCCGCCGAGCGCGGTCAACGTCGTGCACCGCTGCATCGGCGCGCTGCGGCGGCTGATCGAGCCCGACCTACCGGTCCGCGCCACCGGCGCCTACCTGATTCGCCAGGCCGCCGGCTACCAGCTGCGGGTCACCGAGGAGTCCCTCGACCTGCTGCGTTTCCGCAGGCTGCTGGTCGGGGCGCGGGAGACCGACGACCCCGGCCGAGCGGTACGCCACTACGTCGACGCGTTGTCGCTGTGGCAGGGCCGGTGCGCCGCCGGGCTGGAGCCAATCTCGCACACCCACCCCACCTTCGTGGCCCTGGAGGCCGAACGCTCCCACGCGGTGCGAGACGCCGCCGACGCCGCCCTGCCTGCCGGGCAGGCACGTCTGGTCATTCCGGCGCTGCGCCAGGCGGCCGGGCACAATCCGCTCGACGAGGCGTTGCAGGCCCGCCTGCTGCTGGCCCTCGCCGCCGACGGCCGGCAGGCGGAAGCGTTCGACCTGTTCCGCGGCCTGCGCCGCCGCCTCCGCGACGAGCTGGGGGTGAGCCCGGGCCCGGAACTGCGCGAGACGTACGACCGGCTGCTGCACCAGCGCATCGCGACCACCACCGCGCCGCCCGTGCCGGACCGAACCAGGGCCGACGTCGGCCGGGCCGAGGACCCGGCCCCGGTCGAGCCGGCCCGGGACGCCGACCGGAGCCGGTTCGCCGCGGCCGGCGCCGCTCCCGTGCTGGTGGGCCGGGACGCCGAGCGGGATAGCCTGCGCCGGCTGCTCGCCGAGACGGCGGCCGGACACGGGCACACCCTGCTGATCCACGGTCCGCCGGGGGTCGGCAAGTCCGCACTGCTGCGCACGGTGGCGGCCGACGCCGCCGACCGGGGCTTCGCCGTCCTGTCGACCGCCGGGGTGGAGACCGAGCGGTGGTTCCCCTTCGCGGCGCTGCACCTGCTGTTGCAGCCGGTCGCCGAGCACATCGAGGAGCTGCCGGAGGCGCACCGATCGGCCCTGAACGGCGCGTTCGGCGGCGCGGAGCGCCAACCCGACGCGTACCGGGTCGCCTTCGCCGTGCTGGAGCTGCTCGCCGACGTCGCCGACCGGCAACCGGTCCTGCTGCGCTGCGACGACCTGCAGTGGTTCGACGCCTCCAGCCGGGAGGTGCTGAGCTTCGTCGCCCGGCGTACCCACGACCACCCCATCCTGGTGGTGTGCGCCGCCCGCTCCGACGGCGCCGACTGGAGACCGGCGCTGACCCCGCCCGAGCTGCGGCTGGAACCGTTGGGCCGAACAGCCGCGGCCGAACTGCTCGACGCGGGCGCCCCGGACCTTCCGCCGTCGGTGCGGGAGCTGATCCTCGAGCGCTCCGCAGGCAATCCGCTGGCACTGGTCGAGTTGCCCAAGGCGGTGCAGGAGGCACACCAGGGTACGGCGCATCTGCCGCTGACCCAGCGCCTGGAGGCGGCCTTCGCCGCCCGCACCGACGAGGTGAGCCCGGCCTGCCGAACGTTCCTGCTGGTCATGGCCGCGGAGCCGATGGCGGCGCCGGCCCGGCTGCTGGCGGTGTCGGGCGGGCTGGCCGGCTCGGCGGTGACCGGCGATGTGCTGCACGAGGCCGTCGGCGCGGGGCTGGTGACGTTCGTCGAGGACCGGCCGGAGTTCCGGCATCCGTTGATTCGCTCGGCCGTCTACGGGCGTGCCACGCTGACCGAGCGGCTCGCCGTACACCGGGCCCTGGCCGCGGCGCTCGGCGACGTGCCGGAACGTCAGCTCGCCCATCTCGTCGCCGCCACCCTGGGCCCCGACGAACAGCTGGCCGACCGGCTCGAACGCTTCGCCGACAGCTCGCAGGCCGTCGGCAAGGTGGCCGCTGCCGTGCCGGCGCTGAGCCGGGCGGCGGGACTGGTGAGCGACGTCCGCCGCCGGACCCGGATCTTGGTCCGGGCCGCCGAGCTGTCCAGCGACCTCAACGACCGTCACCAGACCCGGATGTTGCTGGCCCGGGCGGACATGAGCGTGCTGGGCCCGGTCGAACGCGCCCGGTTGCTGCTGGTGTCCGACAACGCCGCCTTCGAGCCGGACGAGCCACACCGCCGGATCCGGGACATGGTTTCGAGCGCCGCCGGAGCGTACGACCACGGTGCGCGCGACGTCGCCGAGAACCTGCTGTGGCGGGCCGCGGCCCGGTGCTTCTTCCAGGACGGCGACGCGCGCACCCGGGCCGGGACGGGCGGCGAGCTGGACCGGTGGGACACCGACCCCGACAGCGCCCACGCGCTGGCGGTACGGGCCTACACCGAGCCGTACCGGCACGGCGCCGAGGTGGTCGCTCGCCTCGGCCGGGTCGGGCCGGACCCGCAGGATGGCCTGCGGCCGCACTTCTTGGGCACCGCCGGGATGGTCCTCGGTGACTTCACCCCCGCCACCCGTCATCTGAAGCAGGCGGCGGCCGTCTGGCGGTCGCAGGGCCGCCTCGGGCTGCTCGCCCGCTCACTGGCCGGATCGTGGCCACGGATCTTTCTGGGCCAGCTGGATCAGGCACGCGCCGACGCCGAGGAGGGCTACCTGCTGGCCAAGGAGACCGGGGAGACCATCGCCCTGCTGGGGCTCACGGCCACGGCGGCGCTGGTGGCGGCGCTGCGTGGGGAGACGGTGGCGGCGGCGCGGCTGGTGGCCGAGCTGCGTGCCGCCGACCTGTTCCCGCACATGCCGTTCGCCACCGTGATGGCGCAGCAGGTCGACGGGCTGTTGGCCCTGTTCGCCGGTCGCGCGGCCGAGGCGTACGACCTCTTGGCTCGGGTGTTCGACCCGGTCGACCAGCACCACCATTCGGTGAGCTGTTGGCTGGTGGCCCCCGACCTTGCGGACGCCGCCGTGGCCGCGGGCACGGTCGGGGCGGCCCGGAAGCTGCTGGCCGACCTGCCCGAGCTGGCCCGGCTGCTGCCGTCGGAGATGATGATGACGGCGCAGGCGTACACCAGTGCCGTGCTCGCCCCCGACGAGGAGGCCGAGCGGCATTACCGGGCGGCGCTGGTCGCACTCCCGGCCGGCTGCCGGCTGGCCCGCGCCCGCCTGTGCCTGTCGCACGGCCGCCGGCTGCGCGGGCAGGGCCGCCGCCTCGAGGCCCGCGACCTGCTCCGCACCGCGCGCGACGAGTTCGACCGGCTCGGCGCCCTGCCCTGGGCCGCGGCGGCGCGCGAGCAGCTGCGGGCCTCCGGCGAGGCCAGCGACCACCGCTACGCGAACGTCAGCCAGCGGTTGTCGGCGCAGGAGCTCCAGGTCGCGACCCTGGCCGCGCGGGGGTTGAGTGACCGGGAGATCGCGGAACGGCTGTTCATCTCCCACCGCACCGTCGGCTCGCAGTTGGACCACATCTATCCGCGGCTCGGCGTGACCGGGCGGGACCAGTTGGCCGCCGCGCTGGCGGCCGGTGACGAGGCGAGCGCGCCGCCCGGGTCGGCCGGCTGAGCCGCACCGGCCGACCCGGCCGGCGGCCGGCACCCCGTCGGGTGCCGGCCGCCGGGCCTGGCTGTCAGCGGGCAAGCCACTCCCGGTAGCTGGTGGTGGCGAGTACCGCGTCC
>NZ_POTX01000332.1 GCF_003236305.1 Micromonospora endophytica
ACCTCCACCCCCACTTCGCGGTTGATCAAGAAGTTTGCGTCTGGAATCGCGCGTCGGCCGACGCAAACTTCTTGATCAACCGCGAAGTGGGGGTGGAGGTGGGGTGAGGTTGGCGCGGTGGGCGATGACGGCGAGGGCGGTGCGGTCGCGGGCGTCCAGTTTGGCCAGCAGGCGGCTGACGTACGTGCGGGCGGTGGCGGGGCTGATGAACAGCGCCCGGCCGATCTCGTCATTCGTCTCACCCAGCCCGACCCGGGTCAGCACGGCACGCTCCCGTTCGGTGAGCACGTCCAGCCGGGGATCGGGCCGGGGCGGCTTCGGCACGGCGGCGAGTCGCTCCATCACCCGGCGGGTGACCGTGGGCGAGAGCAGGTTGCCGCCGGCTGCCGCCGTGTGCACCGCCCGGCGCAGCTCTTCGGAGGGAGTGTCCTTCAACAGGTAGCCGGCGGCGCCCAGCCGGACCGCCTCGATGATGTCCGCATCGTCGTCGAAAGTGGTGAGGATCAGCACCCGGGTCGCGGCCAGGGTGCTGTCGGCCCGGATCGCGGCGGTGGCCGCCAGGCCGTCCAGCACCGGCATGCGGATGTCCATGAGTACGACATCCGGCTGGAACTGGCGGGCCAGCCGGATCGCGGTACGCCCGTCGGCTGCCTCCCCGACGACGGTGAGCTGCGGATCGGCCGCCAGCAGGGTGCGGATACCGGCCCGGACCAGATCCTGGTCGTCGACCACCAGCACGCTCGTCATCCGGCCCCCTCGACGGGTAGTACAGCTCGTACCAGGAAACCCTGGGCCCGAGGCTCGGCGGTGAGCGTGCCGCCCAGGCTCTCGGCGCGTTCCCGCATCCCGGTGATGCCATGGCCGCCGGGACCGGTGGTCGTCTGGCTGTTCTGAGCGTCGCTGACCTGCGCGGCAGCGAACTGGTCGGCGCTGACGCCGGCGCTGGGTTGGTCGGCGCCGGAGTCGAGCACCGACAGGGTCAGTTGCGGCCCGTTCTGCCGTACCTGGATCTCGACCCGGCTGCCGGTGGAGTGCCGGACCACGTTGGTGATCGCCTCCTGCACGATCCGGAACGCGGCGGCCTCGACCGACGCGGGTAGCTCGTCGTCGACGCGTACGTCCAGGACGACGTCGAAGCCGGCGGCGTGTGCGGCCCGGGTGACCGCGTCGAGATTGGCGAGCGAGACGACGGTCCGGTGTCGCTCGTCGGGGGACCGCAACAACGTCACCGTGCGGCGCAGGTCAGCCATGCTGCGGCCGGCGGTGGACCTGATCAACTCCAGGGCCGAGCGGGCGACGTCGTCGTCACGACCCAGCGCCTCACGGGCGACGTCGGCGTGCAGAGCGATCACCGAGGTGGTGTGACCCAGGGAATCGTGCAGGTCCCGGGCGATGGAGATCCGTTCCTGCTGCACCCGGGCGTCGGCCTGCTGCTGGTAACGCGCCTCGGTCAGCTCGGCGATCCGCTGGGCGTCGGCCTGCGCGCGTCGGCGTGAGCGCACACTGTCGCCGAGGGCGATCGCCGCCCCCATCAGCAGCACGTGCCCGGCCAGCTCGTAGCCGACGACGAAGGAGAAGTCCTGCCCCTCGGCGAGGCGGAAGCCGACGGAGACCACGACCACAAGCACGGTGACGCTCACCGCCGCGGCGAGCCGACCGTACTCGGCGGCGGAGAAGAGGGCGGCGGCCACCGGCACCGCCAGACCGACCGCCGGATAACCGGCGGCGTAGTAGGCGAACAGGCCCAGCACCGTCACGCCGAGCACCGCCACCGGGTAACGGCGTCGGGCCAGCATCAGCGCGCCGAGGCCGACCGCCCAGAGGTACGCGACCCGATCCGGCCCGTGCCGGCCGCCCTCGTTGGCGGTGATGACGACCGAGACGGTGGCGGCGACGCCCGCCCCGAGCAGCACGTCGACGCCCCATGGGCGGAACGCCCACGCGTTCGCTCGACCGGCCACGAACTCAGCGTACGGCGCTGATCAGGTGCGCCGGAGTCGTCAAAAGGCGACACCGGCAGTCGCCTACCGACGTACCACCCGCCCACCCCGATGCGGGAGAAAGGAGGGGCCCCCTGCTAACGCCTCAGGTAGAGCAGGGGCCCCTTCTTAACACTTTCGGGAGTTGCCGCCATGACCTCCGTACCTGGACCCGCGCCGGGCCGCCGCGAAGCGGGCCAGCAACGCCGTACGCTCGGTCTGCCGTTCACCGCCCTGTGCGGGCTCGCGTTGCTCGGACTGCCCCGGGTGATCCTGCACGATCTGGACCTGGTGCACGAGGGCACCCTCGTCAACCTGCTGCTGGTGGTCGTACCCCTGGTGGTGTGGATCTCGGTCGTGGTGGCCCGGAGGGTGCCCAACCCGTTTCTCACCCTGCTCGTGGTCGGCCTGCTCTACGGCGTGTTGCTGGCGTTGACGCACCAACTGCTCTGGGGTGCCGCGTTCGAGGAACCGCCGGCACTCGGCGGAAACCTCAGCGACCTCGCCCCTGGCAACCAAACGATGATCATCCGGATCTTCGCCACCATCAGCAGCCTCTTCACCGGCGCCATCGTCGGCGCGGTGAGCGGTCTGATCGCCTGGGCCCTCTCCCGTCACCGCTCGTGAGGATCGAGACGCTGGTCCGCGGGGTGTCGCCAGGGCGCTGCCGGACCAGGATCTAGGCCAGAATGAGGAGATGACGCGGGCACCGGGTGGGTTGTTGCTTGACTTCGGCGGAGTATTGGCGGACGCACCGGTGGGTGGGGCGGCGGAGCCGGCGATGGTGCGCCGGGTGGCCGAGGTGATCGGTGCGGCGCTGCCCGCCGACCGGATCGCGGCGGACCTGCGTGACGGCGCGCGGGCGTACGCGCTCTGGCGCGACGAGATCAGCGCCTCGGCGGAGCCGATCGAGCTGCCGCACCACCGGGTCTGGGCCGACTTCGTCACCCACGGTTGGCCCGAACCGGCGCGGGCCGCCGTCGAGCGCGAGGCCACTTCTCTGGCGTACGCGTGGACCTGGCGCGCCGAGTGGGAGGTGCGGCCTGGTATCCCGGAGGCGCTGCGGGCGGCCGCCGAGGCGAGAGTGCCGATGGCCGTGGTCAGCAACACCCTCTGCGGTGCCGCGCACCGTGACTTCCTCGCGCACGCCGGACTGTCCGAGCTGTTCGTCGACGAGTTCTACAGCGACGAGACCGGGCTGCGGAAACCCAACCCGCGCTTCGCGGCGCTGGCCGCCGACGCCATTGGCGTACCGATCGGGGAATGCTGGTTCGTCGGCGACAGCTTGCATCGCGACGTCGCCTGCGCCCGGCGGGCCGGGGTCGCGGTGGCGGTGCTCATGCGCTCGCCGCGCACCGACCGCGAGCCCGACGCCCCGGAACTGGCCCCGGACGCCCGGATCGAGGACGGGTACGGGCTGCTCGACCTGCTCCGCGGGGTCTGACCGCGCCAGGTGGGCGCGGTCAGCGCGGGTCGGCGCGGGCGACGCGGAAGCCCACGTCATCGACGGTGAACGTGGGGTGGCTGCGGCGGCGCACCGAGGCACGACAACTCCAGTGTTCGTCGAACCAGCCGCCGCCGCGCAGCACCCGATAGCTGCCGTAGACCTCCGCGTCGTAGACGTCCCAGCACCAGTTCCAGACGTTGCCCAGCATGTCGTACAGGCCCCAGGGGTTTGGTTTTCTGGTGCCGACGTCATGGGGGCGTTCGCCGGAGTTGTCGCGGTACCAGGCGATCTCGTCAAGCGGTCCGTGTCGTGGTCCGGTCGTGCCGGCCCGGCAGGCGTACTCCCACTCGGCCTCGGTCGGCAGCCGGTAGCCGTCGGCCGTGCGGTCCCATTCGACATCGTCACCGCCCAGCCGGTACGCGGGCGTGCGCCCTTCCCGTTGCGACCGGGCGTTGCAGTAGCGGACCGCGTCCCACCAGGAGACGCTCTCGACCGGCAGGTCCGCGCCGGTGAAGGCGCTTGGCCGCGCACCGGTGACCTGCGCGTACTCGGCCTGGGTCACGGGCAGCGCGGCGATCTCGTACGCCGCCAGCGCGACCGGCCACCGGCGTTGCGTACGCCGGTCCGACAGTACGACGTGTCCGGCGGCCACGGAGACCATGACACCTGCCGTGCGGCTGTCCATCGAGGCGTGATCCTACCGGCGGATGACCTCTGCCACGTTCCGGTCGGCGGGGCAGCCCGGTGAGCCTGGCCGGTGCCAGACTGCGCGGTGTTAATAGGGGGCCCTTCCTATACACGAGGCGTTAACAGGGGGCCCCTCCTTCTCTCTCGAAGGGACGGGGCGGTGCGCTGGCGCAGTTATGTCGCGATCGGTGACAGCTTCACCGAGGGGCTTGACGATCCCTACCCGGACGGTAGCTTCCGGGGCTGGGCGGATCTGGTCGCCACCCGGCTGGCCGTCGAGGCGGGTCCGGATTTCCAGTACGCCAACCTGGCGATCCGCGGGCGCACCTTCCCGAACGTGGTGGCCGAGCAGGTGCCGGCCGCGCTGGCGATGCAGCCCGACCTGATCAGCTTCGCGGCCGGCGGCAACGACGTGTTGCGCCGGTCCTTCGATCCGGACGCGCTGGTCAGCCGCTTCGAGAAGGTGGTCGGTGAGCTGCGCGGCGGCGGTGCCGACGTGGTGCTCTTCCGGTTCGCCGACGTGATGGCACGGCTGCCCGGCCAGCGGCTGATCGCACCCCGGGTCGCTCTGCTCAACCGGGCGGTGGGGGAGACCGCCGAACGTCACGGCGCGATCCTTGTCGACCTGTACGCCGACGACACGTATCTCCATCCGATGCTGTGGAGCACCGACCGGCTGCATCTCTCGCCGGCCGGACATCGCCGGGTCGCCGGTCAGGTGCTCACCGCCCTCGGTGTCGGCTGCGACGAGGAGTGGTTGCTGGTCCCGCCGACTCCGGAGCCGACCCCGTGGCTCTCCGCCCGCAGCGCCGACATGCGCTGGGCCGGCCAACACCTTGCCCCCTGGATCCGGCGTCGCCTGACCGGCCGCTCCTCCGGCGACGCCCGCCACCCCAAACGCCCCACC
>NZ_POTX01000333.1 GCF_003236305.1 Micromonospora endophytica
CGGCGGGTTGGGGCGTACGGGGTGGTGTGGGATGCCGGCCGGGAGCGGGTGCTGCTGGTGCGCAGCTCCGCGCAGGCCGACTTCCCTGGGGTGTGGTCGTTGCCGGGTGGCGGCGTGGCGCACGCCGAGCATCCGGCACGGGCGGTGGTCCGCGAGGTGGCCGAGGAGACCGGGCTGACCGTCGATCTGACCGGGCTGCGCGCGGTGGTCGCGGACGTGGTGCCGTACCCCGACCAGAAGGTGGCCCTGCACACCGACCGGGTGTTGTTCGATCTGGCCCCGGTGGGCGGTGCGCTGCGGGCCGAGCCGGCGGGCAGCACGGACCTGGTTCGCTGGCTGACCCCGGACGAGGCGGCCGGGCTGCCGCTGCTGCCGTTCACCGCCGAGGCGCTCGGCCTGCCGGTGGTGCCGCTGCCGGCGGGTACGCTCCGCCGCCGGGAGCCGTTCGCTGGGCCCGATGCCCGTCGCCGGCAGCGTTTCGGGGCGTACGGGTTGGTCACTGACCCCGCCGACCGGGTGCTGCTGTCGTTGATCGCGGAGGGCTATCCGGGTGCCGGGCGGTGGCACCTGCCCGGCGGTGGAACCGATCATGGTGAACAGCCCGTCACCGGGCTGTTACGGGAGTTGATCGAGGAGTCCGGCCAACTGGGTCGGGTGACCGACCTCATCGAGCTGGACAATCTGCACAATCCGGCCGCTCTCGGTCCGGAGGGATATCCGCTCGACTGGCACGGCATCCGGGTCGTCTATCGGGTGACAGTCGACGTTCCGACCGAGCCGAAGGTAACCGAGCTGGCCGGCGGCTCGACCGCCCGCGCCGGCTGGTTCAGCCGCTCTGACCTGCGAGAACTACCGCTCACGGAGATCGCCGCCAGGCTCCTGGTGGCGGCCCCTGGCTGACCGGTGTCACACCGTCGCGGGCGATCGCTCACCGGGCCCGTGGTGACCACCTCCGGTACAGTCAGGGTAGGGCCGATGGTGAAAAACGGGCGATCGCGACCGGGATGGGAATAACGCGGCGGTTCGCACGGTTAGGGGAGATATAAGCACCGCCGGCAGCTATCGCCAATCCCCACCCCCCTGTGCGATGGTGTACTCCGCAAAATGGCTGCCGGGCCAGAAAGGTCCGGCACGAGACAGCCGGACACCCGCCCGCGAGGCGGCCGATCCGGTGATGGAGGAAACGTGCCGAGAGCCCCATGGCGCCGGCGTCGTACGACTGACAGCCCGCGTCCCGCAGGGCGAAACTGGACGGGCCCGCTGCGCCGCAGCGGCACCCTCGCCCGCCAGGTGCTGTTGGTCCGCGTCGGCCGCCGTGACACGGAACTGCACGGTGTGCCCGACCTGTATCCCGAGCCTCGGTACGCGGACCGTCCGCGTCGCCGGTACGGCCTGAGGCGGTTCCAACGCGCCGGGATCGAGCGGGTCGCCCCGATCAGCCCCGCCGTGGGGCCGACACCCGTCACACCGACACCGGTGGTGGCGGAGGAGTCGACCACCACATCCGTACCGCTGCTCCCCGGCGTCCGGACACCGGCTCGGCGGATGAAGTTCGCGCTGGTCAACGCCTGCACCCTGGCCAGCCTGCTGCTCGGCATCAACGCCATCTTCGTGGCCATGCAGGGCAACGTCCGGCTCGCCGCCTTCCTCCTGATCGCCTGCGTCGCGTTCGACGGTCTGGACGGCGCGTTGGCCCGCAAGCTCGGGGTGTCCAGCCCGTTCGGCGCCCAGATGGACTCGCTCGCCGACATGTGCTCCTTCGGCCTCGCCGCGCCCGTGGTGGTCTACGCCTCGCTCGCCGGCGAGGTGCCGACAGCGGCCGCCGCGGTGGCGGCGGCGCTCGTGGCGGCCTGCGCCGCGATCCGGCTGGCCCGGTTCAACGTCTCGCCCTCCGACGGCCGGTTCTTCTCCGGCGTGCCGACCACCATGGCGGCGGCCGTGCTGGCCCTGATGGTGGTTATCGGTCTCCCGGTGCCCGGTGCGGTCCAGATCGCCGGCGTGGCGCTGCTCGCCTTCACCATGGTCAGCAGCTTCCCGTACGCGAAGCTGGCCCGGCTGGTCAAGCTGCCGCCGTGGGTGTGGCTCGTCCCGGTGGTCGGCGCGCTCGTCGACGTCCGGCTCACCTTCGGCCTGATCGTGGTGGGTTACCTGGTCAGTGGGCCGGTGCTCTGGCTGCGCCAGCGTCGCACCATCTGATCTCGGAGCACGGAAAAAGGGGGGCGCCACGGCGCCCCCCTTTTTCACTGTCTGAGTCAGCGCCAGCGGGCGATGACAGTGGATCCGCCGATCACCTTGTCACCCGGGCCGACAAGCGGCTCCGCCGCGTCAGCGGGCAGGTAGACGTCGGTCCGCGAGCCGAACCGGATCAGCCCGAACCGCTCGCCCCGGGCGAGCAGCGACCCGACCGGGGCGCGCTGCACGATCCGCCTGGCGATCAGGCCCGTACGCTGCGCCACCACCACCGTGCCGTGGGTGGTGTCCAGCACCGTGTACGCGGCCACGTTGTGCTCCGCGTCCGGCTTCATCGCGTTGACGAAGCCACCGTCCGCGACGAAGTAGTCCACCACCTTGCCCGCCACCGGAGCGCGGTTGACGTGCACGTCCAGCACGGAGAGGAAGACCGCGACCCGCAGGAACTCGCCGTCGCCGAAGCGCTCGTCGTGCAGTCGCTGTACCGACAGCACCCGGCCGTCGGCGGCGGCCACCACGGCCGACGGGTCCTCCGGCACGTCCCGTTCCGGGTCCCGGAAGAACGCCGCCACCGGCGCGGCGGCCAGCGCGGGCAGCAGCCAGAGCTTGGACTTCGGTCGGGTCAGCCGGGCCAGCGCGGCAAGCCCCACGGCGATGCCGGCGGCGGCCACCCCGTTGGAGTCGATGTGCATGCCCCGGGTGACCGGGACGCTCGACGGGCGGAAGGCCGGCGCGAGCTGTTCCGCGGCGGCCGAGTCCGCCGGGGTGAAGCGGAGCCGGTACACGCGTACCGGCGGGGAGTTGCGCAGCACCAGGTCGTTGCCGACGCCGTGCAGCGCGCCCTGGCGGTCCAACTCGGCGGCGGCGCCGGCGGTCCGGCCGACGGCGGTGGCCACGCTGAGCACCCCGCCGTCGTTGAGGTACTTGGTCAACGTCTCGACGGTGCCCCGGGCCTCGTCGGCGGTGCCGATGAGCGCTTCGCCGGCGACCACCACCGCGGCCGGCTCGGCCTCGGCGAGGCTGTCCACGACGCGTACCCGGTCGGCGACCCAGCGGCCCTGCGCGGTGACGTGCTCCCGCAGCGCCGAGGCGGCGACCCGCTCGGCGGGAACCACGATGAGGGTGTCACCGGGCAGCAACGCGTCGATCGCGGCGGCCAGCACGGCGGACTCCGGGGCCGCACCGACCAGCAGCGCGGTTTTGGCGGCGTTGATCCGGGCGAGCTCGGAGACGAGGGTACGAGCGGCACGCTCGCCGAGGCGGGCCGGGCCGGATGGGCCGAAGGCTCGCACGGCGGGGGACTGGGTCATCTCGGACGGGCTCCTGACGAGGTAGAGGCGACGGACGCGGGGTCAACCACCCGCCGGTGTGGTCGCCGAGGCCGTGGACGGTCCGCGCGAGCCGGTGACCCGCGAGGGATGCCCCTGCGGCGTGGGCCGGCCGGCGAAGGCGGAGGCACACCGGCCAGCATAGGCGGCCAGGATGGGCAGTTGCATGGTCAGGCCGCTGGCCCCCGCTGACCCGGCGACGGTTCGTCCCCGCTGGACAGGTCGAGCGTACGCTCGCCACCCGGCTCCGGCGTCGCGACGGCCGGCTCACCCGGCTCGGCCGGCTTGGCAGGCTCACCCGGCTCGGCCGGCGCGGGCGGGTCCCACTCGGCCGCGGGGTACGTGTCCGGCTCGCTCGGCATGAGCGTGTCCCACTCGGTGGGGGTGAGGGTGTCCGTCCCGGACGGGGCGGCTGGGCCGGTCTCCGTCTCGTTCGGGGTGGCGGGGTCGGGCTTGCCGGCGTGGCGGCCGGAGCGCAGCGCGCCGATCAGACCGAGACTGCCGATCAGGATGAGCCCGCCGGCCAGGAACCAGCCGACCGGCGGCAGGATGAGGCCGAGCATCTGGGCGAGCAGCCACCAGGCGGCGAGCGCGACGAAGAGCAGCCCGAAGGCGAACGACACCAGGTCGGTGCGGTGGACCCTCATCGAGTCACCTCCATGTGTCCGGCGTTGACGTGCAGGTTGAGCCGGAGGGTGCCGCCGCCGGCACCGTCGGCGCCCAGGTCCACGGTCTCTGCGGGCTGGTTGTCCATGCCCCAGCGACGTTGATGGCCGAAGATGTTGACGTCCCCGGCGGTCGCCTGCGCCACGGCGGTGACGTCCACGTCCGGCGGTACCACCACTGTGGCGTTGCCAAAGTTGATCACCACGGTGATCTCGGTCTCCTGCTCCTCGAAGTCGATCGCGCGCAGGTCCAGCACGGCGTCGGCGAAACTCTGCTCGTACCGGACGGCGAGATCGCGGCGGTCGGCGGGTGCCCAGGTGACGGCCCCGTCCACCCCCCGGTACCTGTCGTACGACTCGGCGACGGTGGCCACGCCCAACGCGGCGGCGGTCACCAGGCCGAGGGCGATGAGCCAGCGGGCCCGGCCGAACCAGGTGCCCACCAGCAGGCCGATGCCGATCACGGCGAGGGCCGCGGCGAAGTAGGCCGAGGCGCCGATGGCGAAGACGTCGAGCAGGTCGAGGATGCCGACCACGCCCAGCGCGACAAAGATCAGTGAGAAGGTCACCGCGCCGAGGGCCGAGCGCTCGCGGGGCTTCTTGGGCGGCTTGGGCGGTTTCGGTCGGGGCGCCTGCACGGCCGGCCCGGCGTACGGGCCGTGTGGGGCGAACGGGGGCCGATAGGTCGGCGCGCCGAGCGGCGTGGCCGGAGTGTCGGTCGACGGCCAGGGCGGTGCCGGGGGCAGGTGGAGGATGGGCTCCTCGGGTGGGCCGGACACCGGCGTTCCAGGTGACGTCGACGGGGCGTACG
>NZ_POTX01000334.1 GCF_003236305.1 Micromonospora endophytica
GTGTCCGAGCCGGTGGGGGCCGCGTACGGGTTGGCCGGTGGTGGAGCGTACGGGTTGGCCGGCGGCGGCGCGTACGGGTTGCTCGGGGGTGGCGCGGTCGGATCCCCGTACGACGGCTGCGCGCCGTACGGGTCCTGACCGGGGTTACCGGGGTGCATCCGGCTCAGTACCCCAGGGCGTTGTTGCTGGCCGAACCGAGCAGCGCACTGCCCACGCAGCAGAGCAGGCTGATGGCCCACAAGGCGATACCGACGATCAGGGCCCACTTGGACCACTTCTTCGACTCGGCCGCCGCGGCCTGGGCGCCTGCGTAGTCGCCCTGCTGGAGCAGCGGGTTGACCTTCGAGGCGTTGATGATCGCCGGGATGGCCAGCGGCCAGAACAGGAAGATCGCGACGATCGACATTGTCATGTTGTTGTCGATCTGCTGGGGTGGCTGAGAGGGGTATCCGGGTTGCATCGCGACTGCTCCTCACATGTCGTTGTGCCAGGGGTGCGGACCACAAACGCGCCGGTCCGCAGGCGACCGGCAGCGTACCCGGTCCGGGCGACTTTGTTGGTCGGCGAAGGGCAGGCTGCCCAGCGTCCGGACCTCGGCGGAGGGCCGGATAGGGTGTGCCGGTGACCGAGCCCGCCCGCATCGTCGTCCTCGTTTCCGGCTCCGGCAGCAACCTGCAGGCCCTGCTGGACGCGAGCGCCGACCCGGCGTACGGCGCTCGGGTGGTCGCGGTGGGCGCGGACCGTGACGGGATCGCCGGGCTGGACCGGGCCGACGCGGCGGGCGTGCCGACCTTCGTGGAGCGGGTCAAGGACCATCCGGATCGTGAGCAGTGGGACGCGGCCCTCACCGCGCGGGTCACCGAGCACCGGCCCGACCTGGTCATCTCCGCCGGTTTCCTGAAACTGGTCGGGCCACGCTTCCTCGCCGCCTTCGGCGACCGCTACCTCAACACGCACAACACCCTGCTGCCGGCGTTCCCCGGCATCCACGGCCCGCGCGACGCCCTCGCTTACGGGGTGAAGGTCACCGGGGCGACCCTCTTCTTCGTCGACGCCGGGATGGACACCGGCCCGATCGTCGCGCAGGTGGCCGTGCCGGTGCGTGACGACGACGACGTCGACACGCTCACCGAACGCATCAAGGAAGCCGAGCGCAAGCAACTCGTCGAGCAGGTGGGCCGGCTGGTCCGCGAAGGCTGGACGATCACCGGAAGAAAGGTCACAGTTCCGTGAGCTCCATCCAGGACGGTCGCCGTCCGATCCGGCGGGCACTGGTAAGCGTCTACGACAAGAGCGGTCTGGTCGACCTGGCCCGCGCGCTGCACGCCGCGGGCGTCGAGATCGTCTCCACCGGCAGCACCGCGGCGACGATCGCCGGCGCCGGTGTGCCGGTGACCGCCGTGGAGCAGGTGACCGGCTTCCCGGAGATCCTCGACGGCCGGGTGAAGACGCTGCACCCGAAGATCCACGGTGGTCTCCTCGCCGACCTGCGCAAGGATGCCCACGCCGCCCAGCTCGACGAGCACGGCATCGCCGGGATCGACCTGCTGGTGTCCAACCTGTACCCCTTCCAGGAGACCGTGGCCTCCGGCGCGAGCCAGGACGAGTGCGTCGAGCAGATCGACATCGGCGGTCCGGCGATGGTGCGGGCCGCCGCCAAGAACCACGCCTCGGTGGCGGTGGTGACCGATCCGGCCGCGTACCCGCTGCTGCTGGCCGCCCTCGACGCCGGCGGCTTCACCCTGGAGCAGCGCCGGGCGCTGGCCGCCCGCGCCTTCGCCGACATCGCCGAGTACGACGTGGCGGTCGCCGACTGGTTCGCCAGCACCCTCGCTCCGGCCGCCGACGGCTGGCCGCAGTTCGCCGGGCAGGCGCTGCGCCGGCAGGCGGTGCTGCGCTATGGCGAGAACCCGCACCAGGCCGCCGCGCTCTACGCCGACCCGGCCAGCCCGTCCGGCCTGGCTCAGGCCGAGCAGCTGCACGGCAAGGAGATGTCGTACAACAACTACGTCGACGCGGACGCCGCCTGGCGGGCCGCGAACGACTTCGCCGACCAGCCGGCGGTGGCGATCATCAAGCACGCCAATCCGTGCGGCATCGCGGTCGGCGCGGACGTGGCCGAGGCGCACCGCAAGGCACACGCCTGCGACCCGGTCTCCGCCTTCGGCGGCGTCATCGCGGTGAACCGGCCGGTCTCGGTCGCGCTCGCCGGGCAGATCGCCGAGATCTTCACCGAGGTCGTGGTGGCGCCCGGATACGAGCCGGGTGCGGCCGATCTGCTCCAGGCCAAGAAGAACATCCGGCTGCTGCGGGCCCCGGAGTTCCGGCCGCTGCCGGCGGAGTGGCGGCAGGTCACCGGTGGCGTGCTGGTGCAGGCGCGGGACGCCATTGACGCCGAGGGCGACGACCCGGCCACCTGGCGGCTGGCCACCGGCGACGCGGCCGATGAGGCGACCCTGGCCGAGCTGGCCTTCGCCTGGCGGGCGGTGCGCGCGGTGAAGAGCAACGCGATCCTGCTGGCCCGCGACGGCGCCACCGTCGGCGTCGGCATGGGCCAGGTCAACCGGGTCGACTCGGCCCGCCTGGCGGTCGCCCGCGCCGGCACCGACCGGGCCCACGGCGCGGTGGCCGCCTCCGACGCCTTCTTCCCCTTCGCCGACGGCCCCCAGATCCTCATCGACGCCGGCATCCGGGCCATCGTCCAGCCCGGCGGCTCGATCCGCGACGAAGAGGTGATCGCCGCCTGCAAACAAGCCGGCGTAACCATGTACCTAACCGCCACCCGCCACTTCTTCCACTGAACCCACCCCCGCCCCACTAAACGTCGATCATGAGGTTGACGGCAGTTATTGATCTTCAAGCTGCCGTCAACCTCATGATCAACGGGGTGATTCTCTTGGTTGGCGTGGTCGAGGGAGCTTGGCTGGGCGGGCGTGAGACGATTTGTGCGTGACGGCGACGCTTCTGGACGGTAAGGCGACCGCGGCGGAGATCAAGGACGAGCTGCGGACGCGGGTCAAGGCGCTTGCGGAACGGGGCACCGTGCCGGGACTGGGCACAGTCCTGGTGGGTTCCGATCCCGGCTCGCAGGCGTACGTCAACGGCAAACACCGGGACTGCGCCGAGGTCGGCATCGCCTCGATCCGCCGGGAACTGCCCGCTGACGCCAGCCAGGAGCAGGTCGACGAGACCCTCGCCGAGCTGAACGCCGACCCGGCCTGCCACGGCTACATCGTCCAGTTGCCGCTGCCGGCCCACCTCGACACCCAGCGGGTGCTGGAACTGATCGACCCGGACAAGGACGCCGACGGCCTGCACCCGGTCAACCTGGGCCGACTGGTGCTCGGCTACGACGGTCCGCTGCCCTGCACCCCGCGCGGCGTGGTCGAGCTGCTCCGCCGGCACGAGGTGCCGCTGCGCGGCGCCAACGTCGCGGTGGTCGGCCGGGGCAACACCGTGGGCCGCCCGCTGGGGCTGCTGCTCACCCGGCGCAGCGAGAACGCCACGGTGACCCTGTGCCACACCGGCACTCTCGACCTGGCCGCGCACACCCGCGCCGCCGACATCGTGATCGTCGCCGCCGGCGTGCCCGGCCTGCTCACCGCCGACATGGTCACCCCTGGCGCGGTCGTCGTGGACGTCGGCATCACCCGGGTGATCGGCCCGGACGGCAAGGGCCGCTACACCGGCGACGTCGATCCGGAGGTCGCCGAGGTCGCGGGCAAGCTGGTGCCGATGCCCGGTGGTGTCGGCCCGATGACCCGCGCCATGCTCCTCACCAACGTCGTGGAGCGGGCCGAACGCGGCTGAGCTGCGCACCTGTCGATACCCGTCCGCCCCTGGCCTGATCGGTGCCAGGATGGCTGATACCGTCCGGAAAACCGACTGGTATCAGGGAGTGGGACGACCATGGGTAAGAAGGTCACTGTCGTCGGCGCCGGATTCTACGGCTCCACCACCGCGCAGCGCCTGGCCGAGTACGACGTCTTCGACACCGTCGTGATCACCGACATCATTGAGGGCAAGCCCGCGGGGATCGCGCTGGACCTCAACCAGTCGCGCGCGGTGGAGGGTTTCGAGACCACCGTGGTCGGCGTCACCACCGACAAGAACGGTGAGGGGTACGAGGCCATCGAGGGTTCGGACGTGGTGGTCATCACCGCCGGCCTGCCGCGCAAGCCGGGCATGAGCCGGATGGACCTGCTGGAGACCAACGCCAAGATCGTGCGGCAGGTCGCCGAGAACGTCGCGAAGTACGCCCCGAACGCAGTGGTGATCGTGGTGTCCAACCCGCTGGACGAGATGACCGCGCTGGCGCAGATCGCCACCCAGTTCCCGCGCAACCGGGTGCTGGGCCAGGCCGGCATGCTGGACACCGCCCGGTTCACCAACTTCGTGGCCGAGGCGCTGAGCGTGCCGGTGAAGTCGGTGAAGACGCTCACTCTCGGCTCGCACGGCGACACCATGGTCCCGGTGCCGTCGCAGAGCACCGTGGACGGCAAGCCGCTGCGCGAGGTCATGCCGGCCGAGCAGATCGAGGAGCTGGTGGTCCGGACCCGCAACGGTGGCGCCGAGGTGGTGGCTCTGCTCAAGACCGGCTCGGCGTACTACGCCCCGTCGGCTGCGGCGGCCCGGATGGCCAAGGCTGTCGCGGAGGACTCCGGCGAGGTCATGCCGGTCTGCGCCTGGGTCGACGGCGAGTACGGCATCTCCGGCGTCTACCTGGGCGTCGAGGCCGAGATCGGTGCCCAGGGCGTCAAGCGCGTCGTCGAGACCGACCTGGACGCCGACGAGCTGGCCGCCCTCAAGGAGGCCGCCGAGGCCGTCCGCGCCAAGCAGTCCGACATCTCCAGCATGTGACACCTGCTTCCGCCGAGCGCCCCGCGCCCCTTTCCGGGTCGCGGGGCGCTCGTGTCCCACCTGGACAGGTCCGCGTTGATCAAGTTGCCGGGTCGGGGGC
>NZ_POTX01000335.1 GCF_003236305.1 Micromonospora endophytica
GCCCACCCAGTCCCAGAAGCCGAACATGTTTGCCGGGTCGATGCCGAAGTCGGCCACCCGCTGCGCGTTGGTGCTGACCGCGACGAAGTGCCGGGCCACCGCCGTGTCGTCGGCGTTCAGCCCGGCCAGCAGCCAACGCTTGGCCTGCTCGGCGTTGGCCAGGGTCTCCTGGGTGGAGAAGGTCTTCGACACCACCACGAACAGGGTGCTCGCCGGATCCAGGTCGGCGGTGGCCTCGGCGATGTCGGTGGGGTCGATGTTCGACACGAAGCGGCAGCTGATGCCGGCGTCGCGGTACGCCTTGAGTGCCTCGTACGCCATCACCGGCCCCAGGTCGGAGCCGCCGATGCCGATGTTGACAACGGTGCGGATCCGCTCGCCGGTGTGCCCGCGCCACTGCCCTGCGCGCACCTGGTCGGCGAACTGGGCCATCCGCTGTCGGACGGCGTGCACGTCGGCCACCACGTCCTGACCGTCCACGGTCAGCGTGGCGTCGCGGGGCAGCCGCAGCGCGGTGTGCAGCACGGCCCGGTCCTCGGTGCCGTTGATGTGGGCACCGGCGAACATGGCGGCGATCCGGTCGGTCAGCCCGACCCGCTCGGCGAGCGCGGTGAGCAGCTCGAACGTCTCGTCGGTGACCAGGTTCTTGCTGTAGTCGAGGTAAAGGTCGGCCACCTCGACGGTCAACCGTTCGCCCCGGGTGGGGTCGGTGGCGAACAGGTCCCGCAGATGGGTCGCGCGGATCTCATCGGCGTGCTTGCGCAGGGCCTGCCACTCCTCGGTGGTGGTGACGTCCGCAGCCATCGGATCGATCGTCTCCTCGCAGGGTCGGCGCGTCGCCGGCGTCGTGACGCCGGCCAGGGTACGACCAGCCTGCCATACGAAGATCGTCGCGCGAGCCGGACGCGGTGCAGCCGTCACCTTGGGTTCACCAAGGGCGCTCGGCAGGGCCCGTGCCCAGGCGTCGGGCGGGACAGGGCATGGTGGTGGCATGACGACGCCGGTACCGAGCAACCCCGCACCCCGCCCCGCGAGTTCCGCCACCACCGCACCCCTACGGCAGACGTTGCTGGTGCTCGGTGCCAGCGGTGACCTGACCGGCCGGCTGCTGCTGCCGGGGCTGGGCGCGTTGCTGGCCAGCGGTGCGGTGCCGGGCCTGCGGCTGATCGGCAGCGGCATGGACGACTGGGACGACGAGCGGTGGCGGCGCCGGGTGAGCGACTCCTTCGCCCCCGTCGGGGCTGACGGTCCCGCCGAGCGTGCGGTCGTCCAGGCCAGCCGCTACGTCAGCGCCGACGTGACGAGCGAGGACGACCTGCGGCGACTGCTGGCCGACTGCGCCGGACCAGTGGTGATCTTCTTCGCGCTGCCGCCGCTGGTGACCGCCCGTGCGGCGGCGGCGCTGGCCCGCATCGGCGTGCCGCCCGGCACCCGGCTGATGCTGGAGAAGCCGTTCGGCGTCGACCGGATCTCGGCCCACTCGCTGAACAACCTGCTCTCCACCCTGGTTCCGGAGGATCAGGTGTATCGCATCGATCACTTCCTCGGTAAGTCGACGGTGCTGAACCTGCTCGGCCTGCGGTTCGCCAACCGGATCTTCGAACCGCTGCTCAACTCCGCGCACGTGGCCTGCGTGGACATCGTCTTCGACGAGACCCTCGGGCTGGAGGGTCGGGCCGGTTACTACGACGGCGCCGGCGCGCTCATCGACATGGTGCAGAGCCACCTGCTCCAGGTGCTCGCCCTGCTCGCCATGGATCCGCCGCCGAGCCTGCGGGCGCAGGAACTGCGGGGCCGTGCGGCGCAGGTGTTGCGAGCAGCCCGGCTGCGGGACGACGACCCGGTGGCGGCCAGTCGGCGGGCCCGCTACACCGCCGGTGAGATCGCCGGGCGCCGGCTGCCGGACTATGCCGCCGAGCCGGGGGTGGACCCGAGCCGTCGTACCGAGACCCTCGCCGAGGTGGTGCTCACCGTGGACACCTGGCGCTGGTCGGGGGTGCCGTTCCGGCTGCGCTCCGGCAAGGCCGTGGCGGAGGTACGCAAGGAAGCGATCATCACCTTCAAGCAGCCGGAACGGGTGCCCGACGGGCTCATCGGGTACGAGCATCCGGACCGGCTGCGGATCGGTTTCGGCCCGGACTGCCTCGGCCTCGACCTCAACATCAACGGTCCCGGCAACCCGTTCGACCTGGATCCGGTCCGGCTGACCGCCGACTTCGGCCCGGGTGAGCTGCCGGCCTACGGTGAGGTGCTGCGTGGCGCGTTCGAGGGCGATCCGACGCTGTCGGTGCGCGGTGACGTCGCCGAGGAGTGTTGGCGGATCGTCGAGCCGGTGCTGGCCGCCTGGAAGTCGGACGCGGTGCCGCTGCGGGAGTACGCTGCCGGCTCGACCGGGCCCGACGACTCGCTGCTCGGTCCGGTGCCGAGCTGACCGGCGGCAATCTTTACTACTGGTAACAGCCTGATCTCTCTCAGCTATCTTTCAGGTGTCGGTGCTAGCTTCCCGGCGCGACGGGATCCATCATGGACGGCGCTGATCCCGTTGCGGCGCAACGACTTTGCGTGAACCTTTCACGTTTTGCTCGGGTGCCGCGCCTGTACACGGTCGAGGGAGAATCTCGTGGTCTTCAAGAGGATGCTGGGTGCCTTTGGGATCGGCGCGCCCAGCGTCGACACGGTCCTGGCCAATCCGGGCACCCGCCCCGGTCTGACGCTCGACGGGCAGGTGAACCTCACCGGCGGCAGCCAGGACGTGGAGATCGACCAGATCGCGCTGGGTCTGGTGGCCCGGGTGGAGGTCGACGGTGCCGAGGAGGACCACGACGCCGTGGTCGAGTTCCACCGGGTCCCGGTCGCGGGCGGGTTGCGCCTGGCGGCGGGGCAGCAACTGGCGATTCCGTTCCAGTTCCCGATCCCGCTGCAGACCCCGGTGACCGACATCTACGGGCAGCGCCTGCCCGGCATGACCATGGGCCTGCGCACCGAGGTCGCCATCCGGGGCGCGGTGGACAAGGGCGACCTCGACCCGGTGCAGGTGCACCCGTTGCCGGTGCAGGAGCGCATCCTGGCCGCCTTCGGCCAGCTCGGCTTCCAGTTCAAGAACGCCGACCTGGAGCACGGCTACATCGCCGGAGCGCACCAGACGTTGCCGTTCTATCAGGAGATCGAGTATTTCGTCGCCCCGCAGTACGCCCACGGCGTCACCGAGGTGGAGCTCACCTTCCTCGCCGACGAGCAGGGGGTGGACGTCGTCCTGGAGTTCGACAAGCAGGCCGGCCTCTTCATGGGCAGTCACGACTCCTACGGCCGCTACCGGGTCGCGCACGCCGACGCCGACCGGCTGGACTGGGCCGCCGAGGTCGACCGCTGGCTGCGCGAGGCGTTGCCGCAGCACCAGAGCCTGCATCCGGCTCAGCCCCACTACGGCGCACCGGCCGGTTACCCGCCGCCCGGCTACGGCGCACCGGCCGGCTACCCGCCGCCCGGCTATGGCGCACCGGCCGGCTACCCGCCGCACCAGCCCGGCTACGGGCACGACGAGGAGCACCACGAGCGGCGCGGATCGGGGATGGGTGCGGTGGCCGCCGGTGTGGTCGGTGGCGCGGCGCTCGGCTTCGCCGGCGGCATGGTCGCCGACGAGGTCTTCGACTCCTTCGGTGGTGACGAGGACGAGGAGGGCGGCGAGGAGTGAGCCGCAGGTCGTCATCGTGAGGTGCTGACCACCCCTACCGGCCGCCCGGCCACCAGGCTCCCCACTGGTGGCCGGGCGGTCCTCGTCCGCCGCCCGCCTCCCGTGCGCCGCCTGCTCGCGGTGCGTCGTCTGCTCGCGGTGCGTCGCGAGAAGGCGGCCCCGGCGTGGTGCAACGCCGGGGCCGCCAGGTGGTGGTGGTACGTGGCTCAGCTGGTCGGGAAGTTGTCCGGGGTACGGATCCGGTCCCGCATGAAGACACCGGAGGGAGTCAGCACCGAGGTGCCTGTGTAGTTGCCCCCGTTGCAGGTGCCGGGCCGCAGCGCGGCGCTGCCCTCGGCCTTGTCGGAGAAGGTCCAGTTCGCGTAGCCGATCTTCAGCCGGTCCAGCAGATCCAGCCACTGGGTGCTGCTGGCCAGGTCGGCGGCGCCGTCACCGGTGTAGTCCACCGTGCCGAACTCGGTGACGAAGAGCGGCAGTCGGGCTGCCGCCCGCTCCACTTCGGCCCGGTAGTTGTCCTTGTGCGACGCGGCGTAGAAGTGGAACGCGTACATGACGTTGTTGGCGTTCACCGGGTTGTTGACGATCTCGGTGTGGTTGCCGCCCTCCGAGACGCCGAGCGATGACCAGGCCCGGGTGCCGACGATGACGACCGCGTCCGGGTCGTTGGCCCGGATCACCGGGATCACCTGGTCGGCGTAGTTCTTGATGGTCGACCAGCTCACCCCGTTGGGCTCGTTGGCGATCTCGTAGATCACGTTGTTCTTGGCAGCGTGCCGGGCCGAGACCGCGGCGAAGAAGGTCTTGGCCCGCTCCAGGTTGAACATCGGGTCACCCGGCGTGAGCAGGTGGAAGTCGATCATCGCGTACATGCCGCGCCGGGTGGCCTCGTCGACCAGGTTGTTGACCCGGTTGGTGAAGCCGGCCGGGTCGGTCTCGTAGCCGTCCTCCTGCACGTACATGGCGATGCGGAACAGGTCCGCGCGCCAGTCGATGGCGAGCGCGTCGAGCGAGGCCGGGTTGTAGCAGTTGCCGAACCACTGGATGCCGTGGGTGCTCATCCCGCGCAGTTGGATCGGCCGTCCGTACTGGTTGCACAGGTTGACCCCGCAGACCCGCAGTTGTCCGTTGGCGGCCACCGGGGTCTGGCCACCCGGTGGGGGAGTCGTCGGCGGGGCAGTGG
>NZ_POTX01000336.1 GCF_003236305.1 Micromonospora endophytica
GGGTGGGGGGTGTCACGTGGGGTGGAGTCGGCGGCGGCGTTCCGCGCGCCACCAGCGGGCGATCAGGACCGCGCTGGCGATGAAGCCGAGTGACGCCGGGGCGGCGGCGAACCAGTTGATGTCGCCGGGGGAGGTGACGGCGGCGCCGATGGCCGCGTACCCGAAGGCGGTGGGCACGGAGGCGATCACGCTGCCGGCCAGGAACGGCAGCAGCCGGGCACCGGTGGTGCCGTAGCCGTAGCTGACCAGGCCGAAGCCGGAGATGGGCAGCAGCCGTACGGTCATCACCCCGAGCACGCTCTGCCGGGTGAACCAGCCGTCCAGACGGGCCAACCGGCCCCGGACGCGTTCCGCGACGAACTCCCGTCCGAGCAGCCGGCCCACGGCGAAGCCTATCCCCGCCGCCAGCAGCGCGGCGCCCAGCGCGTACCCGGCACCCGCCAGCGGACCGAAGATCGCCCCGGCGGCGAGCGTGATGAAGGTGCGGGGAACCAGCGCCACCAGCAGCAGCGCCCCGCCGAGGACGGCGGCGACCGGGGCGAACCAGCCCAGCCGGTCGGCCAGGCGCGGCAGCGCCGCCGGGTCGGGATGCGGCCCCACCAGCAGCAGCAACCCGAACCCGGCGAGCAGGAACACCAGCACTCCGAACCGCAGCGCCGACGGCGTCCGGACGAGGCGAAGCCAGCGCCGACGAACGGCGGCGGTGCCCACCTCTACCGGGCCGTCGGCCGGAGCGGTGCCGGGGGCTTGCGACCGTCTGCCGGACAGCAGCCGCCGGACGGCGGAGATCATGGCCTGACGGTAGCCGCCACCGCGGCCTGCCGCTCGGCGCGCAGCCGATCGGCCCAGGTGTCCTCCAGCGGTGGGAGCTGGTGCGCGCCGGTGGCCCAGCGCAGCAGCAGGTCGGCCAGGGCCGGGTTGCGGGCCAGCGCCGGCCCGTGCGAGTACGTGCCGAGCAGCTTGCCCCGCCACGCCCCCTCGGTGGCGCCGTCGTTGCCCACGCCGTGGGTGACCCGGGCCAGCGGTGCCGCCCCGGGACCGAGGCGGGTCCGGCCGCCGTGGTTCTCGAATCCGGTGAGTGGCGGCAGGCCCAACCGGGCGTCGATGTCGCCGGCCAGTTCGCCGACCGCCCGGCTGGGGCCCCGGTCCGAGCTGATGTCGAGCAGTTCCAGGCCGCGGTACTGGGTGCCCTTGGCGAAGAAGGAGGCGCCGAGCAGCTGGTAGCCGGCGCAGACGCCGAAGACCACCGCCCCCTGGGCCACCGCCCGGTGCAGCCCGCCGTCGGCGAGCAGGCGTTGCGCGCCGAGGGCCTGTGGCCCGTCCTCGCCGCCACCGATGAGGTAGATGTCGGCGACAGTGGGCAACTGCTGGTCGGAGCGGACCTCCAGCACCTCGACCCGGAAACCGCGCTGCCGGGCCCGCCGGGCCAGGATCAGCGCGTTGCCCCGGTCGCCGTAGGTGGAGAGCAGGTCCGGGTAGATCCAGACGATGCGCAGGGCTTCAGTTGACACGGTCCAACTCCGCTCGGATGTCCTGGAACGCGGTGTAGTTCGCGATGACCTCCAACCGGCCCGGCGGCACCGCCCGGACGGCCTCGTCGAAGGTGCGTACGTGCTGGAACGGCACGTCGTTGACGTCGAGGCGGACCGCCAGGTCGTACGCCCGGTCGCCGGTGATGAGCACCTGGCGCCCGCGCAGCGGAGCGAAGTCGACGTCGAACAACCAGGAGGTGTCCAGCCCGTCGGGGTCGCGGGCGTTGATGGAGAGCAGGGTGGGTGCCTCGTCGGCCATGTCGAACGCCTCCAGCCAACTGGCCGGGTTCTTGGCCAGCAGCAGCCGGACCGTGCGTCCGTCCCGGACGACCTGGGCGTACCGGCCGGCGACCGAGGTGACGTCGGCGAGGCGGGGAACCGCGTCGAAGGGACGTACGCCGAATTCGGCGGCGACCGCCAGGGCGGTGGCCGCGTTACCGACGTTGACCTTGCCCGGCAGCTGGAGCTTGACCTTGTACCACGCGCCGGTGGGGTCGAGGACGCCCTCGTCGTCCACGGTCCACTGCGGATCGGGCCGGCGCAGCGGGCACCCGGTGCACCACCACTGCTCGCCGGAGCGCTGGATGGTGGAGCCACACTCGGGGCAGACCCAGGAGTCGTCGTGCCACCGCTGGCCGGCGGAGAACCAGGTGACGTGGGGTGGGGTGATCCGCTGGTCGTGGGTGGCCGGCGGGGTGGCAGCCCAGACCACCATCGGGTCGTCGGCGTTGGCGACGATGCGGACGTCCGGGTGGCGGGCCAGCGCCGCGCGCCAGAGCTGCGCCATCATGGCGACCTCCTTGGCCCGGTCGAGCTGGTCCCGAGAGAGGTTGAGCAGCGCCACCACGTGCGGGTCGGTCGCCTCGATCACCTGCGCCAGGTAGTGCTCGTCGACCTCCAACACGGCGTACGGGGTGCTGCCCGCCTTGGCCAGGGCAGAGGTGTGTCCGGTGGGCATGTTGGCACCGAACGAGTTGGTGGCGACCTTGCCGAGGGCGCTCACCGCCGCGGCGGCCAACCGGGTGGTCGTGGTCTTGCCGTTGGTGCCGGAGACCAGCGCGATGGCCCGTCCGGCGGAGAGGTGGGCGAGCAACTCCGGGTCGATCTTGAGGCCGATCCAGCCACCGATCACCGAGCCGTCGCCGCGGCCCGCCGCCCGCGACAAGGCCGCGGCGGTCCGTGACACGGAGCTGGCCACCTTCGCCCGCAGGGGCATCTTCGCGTCCGTCACGCGAGCGAGGTTACCGGACCACCGGACCGGCCAGATCGCCGCCGACGGTGATCCGCCCGGCCGGGCGGTGCACGCCACCCGGACCGGTGCCGCCGGCCGACCGGAGTCGATCTATGTCGGATAGCGGACGCGCCCCGGTGCCGGCTGCGGCCCTCCACTCCGCTCCACCCGCGTTGACGTGCGGTTTTGTCGGCGCAAACGGCGCGAAACGCGGCCGATTCTGGTTGCGGGTGGAGGGAAGTGGAGTAGAGTGGGGCGCATTGGTGAGGCCGGGAGGGCCCACCGGCCCGGGGGGTCAGCGGCGCGCGAACGCCGCTAGAAGGGCGAGGGGGTTGGGCCGTGTTTCTCGGCACCCACACTCCGCGTCTGGACGACAAGGGCCGGTTGATCCTTCCGGCGAAGTTCCGGGATGAGCTGGCGGGGGGTGTCGTGATCACCAAAGGGCAGGAGCGCTGTCTCTACGTCTTTCCGACACCCGAGTTCCAGCGCATCGCGGAGCAGTTGCGCGCGCAACCCATGACGCACAAGGCCGCCCGGGCCTACAGCCGGGTGTTCTTCGCCAGCGCGCACGACGAGGTCCCCGACAAGCAGGGCCGGGTCACCATCCCGGCGCACCTGCGCTCGTACGCGGGGCTCGACCGGGACCTGGTGGTCATCGGCGCGAGCACCCGGGTGGAGATCTGGGACAAAGTGGCCTGGGAGACCTACCTCGCCGAAAGCGAAGACGACTTCGCCGACATCGAGGAAGGGGTGCTGCCCGGCGGTCTGTAGGGCGTGGCGACGCCCGACGTACTGCGAGATCTCCAGCCGCTTTCGAGTTCCTGGCACCCCTTCCCCGGTGCCAGGCGCACGATCCGACACGGAGGGCCGTGGCCTGACGAGCGGGCGGGAGCGGATGGGGATCTGGCGGTACGACGGCGTCGCCCGACGAGCAGGACGCGAGGACGAGAGCAGGTCAACAGTGGGGGTCGACATGGGGGAGCTACGCGGCACGCACGTGCCGGTGCTGCTCGAGCGGTGTCTCGAGTTGCTGGCCCCCGCGCTGGGCCGGGGCGGGCGCACCGTCCACGTCGACGCCACCCTGGGGCTTGCCGGCCACGCCGAGGCAGTGCTGCAGGCCCATCCGGACACGGTGCTCGTGGGTCTGGACCGGGACACCGAGGCGCTCGCGCACGCGCGGGTGCGGCTGGCCCGGTTCGCCGACCGGATCCACCTGGAGCACGCCGTCTACGACGAGTTGCCCGAGGTGCTCGACCGGTTGGGCTACTCGACGGTGGACGGTGTCCTGTTCGACCTGGGTGTCTCCTCGCTCCAACTCGACGCGCCCGACCGCGGGTTCGCGTACGCCCAGGACGCGCCGCTGGACATGCGGATGGACCAGACCCGGGGGGTGACCGCCGAAGAGGTGGTCAACACGTACGCCCACCCGGACCTGGCCCGGGTGTTGCGGGTGTACGGCGAGGAGAAGTTCGCCGGGCGGATCGCCTCGGCGATCATCCGGGAACGGGAACGCGGCCGGATCACCTCGTCGGCCCGGCTCGCCGAGCTGATCCGGGACTCGATTCCGGCACCGGCCCGCCGAACCGGCGGACACCCGGCAAAGAGAACGTTTCAGGCTTTACGGATCGAGGTAAACAGAGAACTGGCAGCGCTGGAAGCAGCGTTGCCGGCCGCTCTGGACCGACTCTCGGTCGGTGGTCGCCTGGTGGTGCTCTCCTACCACTCGTTGGAGGACCGGCTCACCAAACAGGCGCTCGCCGACCGGGTCCGCAGCACGGGTCCGATCGACCTCCCGGTCGAACTGCCCGGGTCAGAGCCGACGTTCCGGCTGCTCAGCCGGGGCGCGGAGCTGCCCGGGGAGGGGGAGGTCGAAGCGAACCCGCGGGCCGCTTCGGTGCGGCTGCGGGCTGCGGAACGGATCGACCCGCAGGCCCGACGGCAGGGGCGTACCGACCGCGAACGGTATCGCCGCCGGGTCAAGGGGATGCACCAACCGGGGACGGGAACGGCCACCGGATCCGCATCGGATCCGGGGCGGGGACCGGGGGAGACGACGGACGAAGAGGGGGAGGGAACATGAA
>NZ_POTX01000337.1 GCF_003236305.1 Micromonospora endophytica
GAAGGACCACTTCGTATCGGGGTTCTGCGTCTTTTCTCCGTACCCCGCCTGATCTGGCGCGTCCGACGCCTACCCGGCATTCCGGACAGCTACTGACTGCTACCGCCTGCTTGCGCGGAATGGCTCACTGCCTTCGACATCGACGAACGACTGGCAGACGAGACTCTTGACGATGACATCTCACTTGAGGACATCCGTTCGGCGGTGCTGCAAGAGGTGGAAGGAATCTTGTCCGGCCAGCTCGCCACAGCCCGCGACGAGGGCAGAGCGCGGGTCAACGAGTTCGTGAGCCGGCGCGCGCCAAGATATCGCCCGGTCCTGTCCCGGCTTGAGTCACTGGGAGTGACCGTCGATCCGTCCATCAAGGATCAGGATCTTGAGCTGCTACTGCACCGAAGCCTACAGAAGTTGGAGGCCGAGGCCGTCGCCGAAGGGCAGGCGGTGTTCGCGGAGGCCGGGTCTACCCCGCTAGAGGACTACCAGGAGCGACTGAGTCGGTACCTTGACGCCGTAAATGACATCAACCAGTCCGACCTGGCCGCGTACGTCTCCCGCCGCAGGGTGATCCTCGACATCCTGTTTAAGCTCATCAGAGCAAACGAGCAGGGCAGATACTCCCGAGAGGATGCCATCCACTCGTTGATCATGCCGATGCGTGCCGACTCGAATGAGATCGGGAGTGATGCATCGAACCTGTGGATCATCGACGAACGGCTCGCTTTCCATGACTACCTCGCCTCCGACCGGACGCTCAGGAGCATGCCGATCACCGGTTCCGACTCGACCCGCGAGCCGGACATCCTGTCAACACGCCTCGTCGATGCGCCCGTGCTGACCGCGGAGGGCGAGACGCTTCCGTTGTCGTCGATCGTCGTGGTCGAAATCAAGAGGCCGATGCGGAACGACGCATCGGAAGACAAGGACCCGATCCTGCAGTCGCTCGACTACGTCAAGCGGGTCCGCAGCGGCGGCGTGTTGACGGCTTCGGGGCGACCAATCCCCGCATCCCAAGACTCGCCAGCGTTCTGTTACGTACTGGCGGACCTGACGCCGATGCTAGTGAGCAGGTGCGAGTACGCCAACCTTCGGCGAACCCACGACGGCCTCGGCTACTTCGGATTCAACGAGCCGGCGAAGGCGTACATCGAGGTCATGTCCTTCGACCGGCTCATCAACTCCGCCACCGAACGCAACCGAGCATTCTTCGACAAGCTGGGCCTGCCATCGAGCTAATGCGCTGCCCGAGGGCTAGCTAGCTTTCAAGGCTTTCAAGGCTTTCGAGGCGCGGAGAACGCCATCGAGGCCGGTGACGTTCACGTTGACCGTGATTTCGAAATTCGTATGCTTGCCGGCGATGGTTGTAACGAGCTTTGCCAAGGGGCGCAGCGCAACGGCAATCGAGAGGACCAAGAGGGGTGCCTTCGCAGCGTTAACCACTGTTTTGCGGAGCTCATACTTCAGGCGTAGTGCCTCGTGTTCGGGGTCTTGCGGCGATTGCCGCGCGTCCTGTTGCTGTGTAGACGTCGTCTTGTGAGGGCGGCGAGGCGATGGTGGTTGGGCCGGGGGAGTCATGCGACGCAGAGTATTTGAAATGTTCCTATGGGTGTAAATCCAACCAGAGTCGTGTCGACCTTCCGACGCTCCTCCTGGCCGGGTGGGCATGCTCCGCCGCCGTGCGGGTGGGTCGCCACCACCCGAGCCCGGACTCATCCCGCTGACCGTCCCCGAGGTCAAGCGACTACTCGCCACCGCACTCCACTACCCGAAACCGCCCGACCACGACACACACTGGCTCACCTGGCGACGCCGCCACCAGGCCCGCGCCCGCTGGTTCCACCAACGCACCCGACTGAACCGGGACTACGCCCTGGTCGGCTAGCAATTGGCGGCTGCCGTACTAGTCGCCGTCCTCGTCGCCTTCCATTTCATCCTGGTCTGTGCGTCCACCTGGATCAGTTGATTCGTATAGCACGCTGCCGACGAGACCCGCGATGTCAATAGCGGCTGGGGAAGGTTCGGGCCTTCCCTCTGCATATGCAAGGCGGACTGCCGAGATGTATGCCAACCGGACTGCCTGAACGACCAATACTCGGCGCAACCCCCCGGAGACCTCGCCCCGCTCGTGCGCCACGGCCGCGAGGCGCGAGATAGTCTCTGCTCTACGGGCAATGCGAACGTCGGGGTGTCCTCGCTCGGCCCGGGTCTCTTCGCTGATGAGGGAAAACCGCCGCGAAGGTGGCAGCTCTACAGTGGGCCTGACGGGAGGGATTTTTTCGTTCAGTATTGCCCGGTATTTACTTTCTTCAATTGCGTTCAAGTAGGCCGTATACTCGACTGCGTCGAGTCTCGCCCGCGCGAGTTTGAACCCCTCTTTGTCTTTTCTTTTGGTGACGCCTTCGAATTCCCAGAGCGGCCATAGCTCCATCTCGGCCACCTCGAATACGTCAAGTATCCTCATCGCAACGGCATCTGTTCGCTGGTTCGTCAAGTGCCGTCTGATGCGCGTCCGCAGCTTCTCGTTCGTCTGGCCGACATAGATCGGCTCGCCGTCGTAGTCGAAGAACGCGTAGCAGCCCCACTTGGCGTCGGCCCATTTCCTGCCAAGGTTATCCTGCTCCGACAGCGCTTTATCTAGTAGGTGTCGAAAATCGCGGACGGGCGTGGCGGGAAGCTTGTTCCTGGATGGGCGCTTTAGCTCAGCCATTTACTACCGCCAAGGTTGGCTTGCTGGACGATCGCATCTCTCCGCGCATCAGAGGCATTAGGTAGTGCTCGGCGAGCCATGAGACCACCGGCACGCAAACAGCATCACCGAACCCGAATAGAGCCTGGTTGCGCCGTAGGTCTGCGAGCCGATAATCACCAGCACCCATAAGGCGTGCGTACTCAAGAGGTGTCATCCACCGGACCCGCACTCTGTGGCGGCCAGCCTCAACCACCGCTTGCTTAGATGAGCCGCCACGCGCCGTGCGCAGACACCCGGAGATGTCGTCTGGCCGAATCTCCCATGTCGGCTTACCGTTGCGAGTTCGCCGGTAGGCGGTTCGGTAGGAGAGTTCCTTGCCTTCTTGCAGCCTGTCTAGACGTTCCCGTTGGATCGGCGACAGAGATTCGAGAAACGCGAATTGTCGCTTCTCGTCCCACCAGTCACCGAGGCTGACCGTCTCGACCAGCGTTGAGAAGCCGGCGGTTAACGGAGGTGGGGGAGTGGGTAGTGCTGCCCGGTGCGTCCGAAGAGTCGGATCTCCGAAGGGGGCTTGAAGCCAGTCCGGCCTTAGCTCGCTGTTTGGCACGGGTTCATCTTCCGGTGGGTTGGAGGCACCGACAAGGAAAAGACGTGGACGCGACTGCGGAACGAACCGTCTTGCATCGAGCGTCAACACGTCTACGGAGTAGCCTAGTCGGTTAAGTTCACGGATGGCTGTCGCTAGATCTTCGCCCCCGTGGCTGGTGGCAAAGCCAACAACGTTCTCGAGGGCTACAACCGGTGGCCGGTCGTCACCCAGCTCTTCGAGCACGTTGGTGAAGCCCCAGAACGTAGAGGACTCGCTCCCACTGAGCCCTCTACGTCGGCCAGCCAGGGAGAGGTCGGTGCAGGGGAAGGAAGCCCAGGCCAGCTTGAGCCCATCGGGTAGATCGCTGCCCCGGACCTCGCCTACGTCGCCACGCACGAAGGTGTGCCCATCGCCTTCGCCGAAGTGGCCGACGTACATCTCCTTCTTGGCTGGCTCGATGTCGTTGGACCACACCACGTCGAACCCGGCTCGCTCCAAGCCAAGGCGTACGAGACCGATGCCGGCGAAGAACTCGGCGGCTCTCGGCTTGGAGGCAGACAGCCCGGTTGGAACACTCGTTAGCTTTGGCGTGATCATCACCCGAACGACCCTAAGTCATCTTCTTCAGCAGGTCGATCCCGCCTGCTAGCTGTGCACTCCAGAGGGTGGCGATGGGCCTGCCCTGCTATGCCCAACGGCGTGCAGCATGTCAGGACGTGCCTGTCGTGGAGTCAGCGACGGATCGCGCACGGTAGCTGCGCGGCGGGCGGCCTACGAGCCTGCCTCGATGGTTGCCTCGATCCGGTCAAGGTAATCAAACCACCACTTGCCTTCCGGCATGGGCTGGGAAGACAGGAGGTTGCCCGCCACGATGAAGGACAGGAAAACCACGCTGTCGGCCGGTAGCGCCTCAGCGAGGGGTCTCCCCTCAAGGACTGCATCGAGAAAGGTTGCGATCTCAGTTGGCGGCGCAACCGACCACGCCTCGGATCTAGCGATCTTGTCAGCTAGCGCTCGGATCTCATCAGGGGATGGTCGATGCCCGAAGACATCGGTCGCCGCGTGGGCGTTTACTCGTGCCAGAAGTTCGAGCGCGTGTAGGCGCGACTTTTCGTCCGGGAAGCCGCGGAGGGCCTTGTCGAACTTGTCGGCATTCTGCTTGACCACCCAGTGCAGGGTGTCCCTCACGCGCTGCTCGACAGCTTCATCGATCTTCATCTGATCCTCTCCGGCGTTGTGTGTTGATCTTGTCTCGCCATGCCTTGAAGGCGCTCCAACTCGCTACTGCGCTGAGCACGGTGCCGACGATGGCCTTCGGTATGGGTGGCAGATACTCGGAGACGCCTGTCCAGACGGTGGCGGCGGTCGAGCCGCCGAAAGCCACCGCTTCCGCGCTGACCTGCTTGCGGCGCTTTGGTGTGAGGTTCCCCCGGTTCGCCGGAGGGTTGGTTACCTGGCGCCGGTGGGCTCAGGCTGAACGATAGCCGTCTGGTCCTGTCGGGCCTGGTGGGTGTGCCAGGCGGTTTCGTACTCGTCTGGGGATCGC
>NZ_POTX01000338.1 GCF_003236305.1 Micromonospora endophytica
CCGGTCAGCGGGTCGAAGCCGCCGCGGGTCTTCGGGAAGGCGATCACCTCGCGGATCGAGTCGGCACCGGCGAGCAGCATGCAGACCCGGTCCCAGCCGAACGCGATACCACCGTGCGGCGGCGGGCCGTAGCTGAACGCCTCGAGCAGGAAGCCGAACTTGTCCTGCGCCTCCTCCGGCGTGATGCCGAGCAGGTGGAAGACCCGCTGCTGGACGTCCCGACGGTGGATACGGATCGAGCCGCCGCCGATCTCGTTGCCGTTACAGACGATGTCGTACGCGTACGCCAGCGCCCGGTCCGGCGCCTCCTCGAACCGGTCCACCCACTCCGAGTTCGGCGAGGTGAAGGGGTGGTGCACGGCCGTCCAGCCACCGTCGTCCGTCTTCTCGAACATCGGCGCGTCAACCACCCAGCAGAACGCCCAAGCGCTCTCGTCGACCAGCCCAGCCCGCTTGGCGATCTCGATCCGAGCCGCGCCGAGCAGCTCCTGCGCCTCCCGGGTCTGCGCGCTGGCGGCAAAGAAGATCGCGTCACCGGGCTTGGCGCCGACCACGTCGGCCAGCCCGGACAGGTGCTCGGCGGAGAGGTTCTTCGCCACCGGGCCGCGCGCCTCACCGGTCTCGGCGTCGAGCACCACGTACGCCAGGCCCTTGGCGCCGCGCGCCTTGGCCCAGTCCTGCCAGCCGTCCAGTTCCTTGCGGGTCTGGGCCGCGCCGCCCGGCATCACCACCGCACCGACGTAGCCGCCCGCGTCGATCGCGCCGGCGAAGACCCGGAACGCGGTGCCGCGCAGGTAGTCGGTCAGCTCGGTCAGCTCGACGCCGTAGCGCAGGTCCGGCTTGTCCGAGCCGAACCGGGCCATCGCGTCGTGCCAGGTGATCCGCGGGATGGGCCGGGGAATCTCGTACCCGGCCAGGTCGGACCAGAGGGACGCGACGATCGCCTCGCCGAGGTCGATCACGTCGTCCTCGGTCACGAACGACATCTCGATGTCGAGCTGGGTGAACTCCGGCTGCCGGTCGGCCCGGAAGTCCTCGTCGCGGTAGCAGCGGGCGATCTGGTAGTACCGTTCCATGCCGCCGACCATCAGCAGCTGCTTGAACAGCTGCGGCGACTGCGGCAGCGCGTACCAGCTGCCCGGCTGCAACCGCACCGGCACCAGGAAGTCTCGGGCGCCCTCCGGGGTGGAGCGGGTCAGCGTCGGCGTCTCGATCTCCAGGAAGTCCCGCTCGTGCAGCACGGCACGGGCCAGCTGGTTGGCCCGCGAGCGCAGCCGCATCGCCTGCGCCGGACCGCTGCGACGCAGGTCGAGGTAGCGGTACTTGAGCCGGATGTCGTCGCCGGCCACCACCTGGTCATCCACCGGCAGCGGCAGCGGCGCCGCCTCGGAGAGCACCTCCAGCTCGGTCGCGGTCACCTCGATCTCGCCGGTGGGCAGCTCCGGGTTCTCGTTGCCCGCCGGCCGGCGGGTCACCTCACCGACGACCTTGACGCAGTACTCGTTGCGCAGCGCGTGCGCGTCCTCCTCGCGGAAGACCACCTGGACCACGCCGGAGCCGTCCCGCAGGTCGACGAAGATGACCCCGCCGTGGTCGCGCCGACGGGCCACCCACCCGGCCAGCGTCACCGTGGTGCCGGCGTCCGTCGCGCGCAGGCTGCCGGCGTCATGGGTACGGATCACGACGTGCGTCTCCCTCGTCTTTGCTCTACGTCTGCCCCCGCATTCTGCCCGGCGACGCCGCTGGGGTGTAAGGAAGGGCCCCCTGTTAACGCCTCGTGTATAGGAAGGGCCCCCTTTTAACACTTCGGGAGAGGGCCGACGGCAGCACCGGAGCAGGATCGGCGGGCACGGCCCTCACCTGGTGCTCGTACGAATGCCGTCAACCCGTCCGGCTCACGGACATGACCCTCGGGTCCGAGGAATAGCGACGTGCGACGTCGTCGGCGTCGCGGGCAGTGGCACCAGGATCGAAGAGCACCTCCAGGCACGAGGTATGCGGCCCGTCGAATCCAAAACCGGCAATGACCTGATGGGGATCGAAGCGGCGGCTCTCACGCACCAACTCGTCGACGGGCACGTCCGGCCGCACGCACACCAGCACCTCGGGCTGGCTTCCACTCCAGGCCAGTGCGGGAGCCGATGCGCCGATGGTGAACACGAAGGCCATCGCTACGCCCACCACGGTCGTCCGATTGAGCGCCGGCCGGCTGGCCGGCAGGGCCACCGCGGCCAGGGCAGCCAGGGCGTACGCCCACAGGGCCCGCTTGTCCGCCGTGTCGTACAGGGCCAGCGCGACGATGCCGGCGCCGATGGCCTGGGTGACCAGGACGGTCAGCCGGAATTCCGGTGAGCCGACACATGCCGCTGGTATCGCAGCAAGCACACCCAGCAACAGGAGCAGCCCGACGAACCCGTACGCACTCCATTCACGACGTGCGTCCACGGCGAGCAGCACCCAGGCACACACCTGCCCGCATACGACAATTGGTGGGCGGAGGTGGGCCAGGAATCGCACGAGCATGCGGTGACCGTACGTGATGCGACAGCTGCAACATAGTGGTGCGGGCCGCCGGAGGAGGAATCCGGCGGCCCGCTGGCGGAGGAGAAGCTGGGGGTACGAAAGGATCAGTAGACGCTGACGCCGTAGGCGCTGAGCACCGGACCGACCGGCTGGAAGTAGGTGGTGCCGCCGATGGAGCAGTTGCCGCTGCCACCGGAGGTCAGGCCGAGCGCCGTGCCGCCGCTGAACAGCGGACCGCCGCTGTCACCGGGCTGGGCGCAGATGTTGGTGCGGATCAGGCCACGGACCTGCCCCTCGGCGTAGTTGACCGTGGCGTTGAGCGCCTGCACCGAGCCGCTGCGCAGCCCGGTGGTGCTGCCCGAGCGCTGCGCCGACTGACCGACGAACGCGCTGCCGGACCCGGTGATGTCACGGTAGGTGCCGTTGTAGAGATTGACGTTGCCCGGCTGCACGGCGGTCTGGTTGCTGTACCGGACGATGCCGTAGTCGCTGCCCGGGAAGCTGCTACCGGTACGCGAGCCGAGCAGTGCGGTCTGGGCCGAGTTGCTGTACCAGTTCGCGGCGATGTTGGTGCAGTGCCCGGCGGTGATGAAGTAGTACGTGCTGCCGGCCCGGACGTTGAAGCCGAGCGAGCAGCGCCCACCACCCTGGGCGTAGATGGCGTCACCGCCGGAGATGCGGGTGCTCAGCACGCCGGCCTCGGCCTCGATGCGTACCGCGCCGTTGGTCCGCGCCGCGGCGGCCTTGACCCGCTCCAACTTCGCGCCGGTCACCGTGCTGTCGACGGAGACGACGACCTGGTTGGTGGCCGGGTCGACCCACCAGGCGGTGCCGGGGATAGCGGCGGAGCGGTCCAGTTCGGCGGTGGCCCGGTTCAGCTCGGCGGCACCGCGCTTGACCAGCTTCGGCGTGGCACCGGCGATGGCCACCTGGCGGGCCGCCACGCTGTCGGTCACCGCGACGACCATCTTGCCGGCGGCGTCGGCGTACGCACCGGCGGCCCGGTCGCCGAGCCGCTCGGCGAGGGCGGACGCGGCGTCGGGTGTGGCGGACGCGGGCGCCGCGTGGGCCGGTGCGCCGGCCAGCACGCCAGCCGCCAGGGTTCCGGCAGCGGCGATGGTGCCGACACGACGCAGCATTGACCTTGTGGGTCGCATGTAACAGCCTCCCAGATCGGGGTTGGGACCCTGTCATGGCGACAGGGCAGGGGGCAGCTCGGCCACCTGGGGAAACGGCCAAGCGATGGAAAGTATTCACATATTTAAGATCGTAGGCAAGACCCCCGTTTGCCCGGATTGACCCCGCCGCCACAGGTAACCGCGACGCAACATTGTGGATACAGAAGGTCGTCTATACGCTCTGGTCACCGCCGTGATACCGGCACCCGTGAACCGGAGGCCACCATGACCCTCGTCCGACGTACGCTGGCCACCCTCGCCGGCGTCACCGCCCTCGTCCTGCTGGCGACGAGCCCCGCTCTCGCCGACCCCGGCCCGCCGCCCACCTCGATGGCCAGCCTCGGCGACTCCATCACCCGAGGCTTCAACGCCTGCGGGTGGTACGTTGACTGCACCAGCCGCTCGTTCAGCACCGGCGACGACTCCGCCGTGAACAGCCACTACCTGCGCATCCGCCGGGTCAACTCGGCGATCAACGGCCGCAACCACAACGCCGCCAAGACCGGGGCGAAATCGGCCGACCTGTACGGCCAGGCCGGCACCGCGGTCAGCCAGGGCGTCGGCTACGTGACCATCCTGATCGGCGCCAACGACGCCTGCACCAGCTCCGAGTCGACGATGACCTCGGTCGCCACCTTCCGGTCGCACATCGACTCCGCGCTGGCCCGACTCAAGTCCGGTCTACCCCAGGCCAAGGTGTACGTGATCAGCATTCCCGACGTACATCGACTCTGGTCGGTCGGCAAGGGCAGCGGCAGCGCCCGTACGGCCTGGTCGCTCTTTGGCATCTGCCAGTCCATCCTGGCCAACCCGACGTCCACCGCCCAGGCCGACGTCGACCGCCGCAACCGGGTCCGGCAGCGGGTGGTCGACTTCAACGGCCAACTAGCCGCAGCCTGCGCCGCGTACGGCTCCAACTGCCGGTACGACGGCAACGCCGTCTTCGGCTACCCGTTCACCCTCGCCCAGCTCTCCACCTGGGACTACTTCCACCCCAACGCCACCGGCCAACAGGTCCTCGCCACCATCTCCTACCCCGCCGGCCACCCCTGGTAAGCCC
>NZ_POTX01000339.1 GCF_003236305.1 Micromonospora endophytica
GTGCTGGGGCGACCGGTGCGGCGGGTGGGCCGTTGCGGCGGTTCAGTATGGCGGCGGTGATGATCGGTGTGTTGCTGGCGTTGTTGGGTTTCACGCTGGCGGTGCAGTTGAAGCAGTCGTCGACGGATTCGGCGTTGACGACGGCACGGCAGGAGGATCTGGTCCGCATTCTCTACGACCTGGATGCGCGGGAGATGCGGTTGCGGCAGGACATCGGGGCGTTGGAGGAGAGTCAGCGGCAGCTGCGTTCGGGTGAGCAGGGCCGGCAGGCGGCGTTGGAGGAGGCGACGCGGCGGGCCGACGAGTTGGGGATTCTGGCGGGTACGTTGCCGGCGCGGGGGCCGGGTCTGGCGGTGCGGTTCGAGGCGGGGGCGAAGCCGATCTCTGCGGTGCGGCTGCTGGACGCGGTGCAGGAGTTGCGGGGTGCCGGTGCGGAGGCGATGCAGATCTCCGGTGGTGATCGGGGTGCGGTGCGGATCGTGGCGTCGACGTACTTCCTGAGCGAGCAGGACGGGTCGTTGGTCGTGGACGGGCGTCGGTTGACGGGGCCGTTCACGATAACGGTGATCGGGGATCCGGCGACGATGCGTACGGCGTTGAACATTCCTGGTGGGGTGGTCGCGACGGTGGCGGGCGACGGCGGTAACGTGATCGTTGAGGATCGTGAGGTTGCCGAGGTTTCGGCGCTGCACGCCCCGAGCACGCTGGAACACGCCCGTCCGGTCTCCTGAGGCTGGTGGGCCGGCACCGGGTGGTCCCGGTGTCGCGACGGATGAGGACGCTTGTGGTGATTCCTGAGGAGCTGCGGTACACCGCTGAACATGAGTGGGTGGCTGCTGCGGACGGCGGGGCCGTGCGGGTCGGTATCACCCATTTCGCGCAGGATGCTCTTGGTGACATCGTCTTTGTGCAGTTGCCGGAGGCGGGTGCGCAGGTCGCGGTCGGTGAGTCGTTGGGTGAGATCGAGTCGACCAAGAGCGTGTCGGAGATCTACGCGCCGGTGGGCGGTACGGTGTCGGCGCGTAACGAGGTGTTGGCGGACACTCCGGAGGTGATCAACTCGGATCCGTACGGGTCGGGTTGGTTGGTGGAGATCACTCCGGCGGACGCGGTGTCGCTCGACGGGTTGCTCTCCGCTGAGGCGTATCGCGAGTTGACCGAGAGCTGAGCGTTTCCTGTGCCGGCGGATCGGTGTCTGTGCCGCGCGTCCGGTTGCCCTGTTTTTCGGCGCTGGCTAGGCTCGCCCAGTCGACCGAGAACCCATTTGTTGAGCGTCGCGGACGGCCTTTCGAGGCATGGCAGAGCCAGCCGCCGGGTGGATGAGCGCCCGGCGGCCAGATTCGCCGTCTCCCGACGCCGACCGAAACAGATCCGTGAGGTGGTCCCATGACTCGCCCAGGCGACGAGTTCCCCCCGCTCGACGTCACGTCGACGCTCAATCTCGGTTCACTTGACGAAGCGCTGGAGGGCCCGGATACCGATGTGGTGCCGAGCCGGATGTCCGGCTCGTTGCCGCCGGGGATGGCGCTGCTGGTGGTGCGTCGGGGTCCGAACGCGGGTGCCCGGTTCCTGCTGGATCACGATGTGACGACCAGTGGGCGGCATCCGGACAGTGACATTTTCCTCGACGATGTGACGGTGTCGCGTCGGCACGCCGAGTTCCACCGGGATGGTGGGACGTTCACGGTGCGGGACGTGGGTAGTTTGAACGGCACCTACGTGAACCGTGAGCGGGTGGAGGCGGCGACGCTCAGCAACGGTGACGAGGTGCAGATCGGCAAGTTCCGGGTGGTGTTCATTGCCGGTCCGCGCCCGGAGGCGGAGGCCGGCCGGGGGTGAACGAGCCTGCGGCCTCCACGCCGTCCGGGGCGGGTCGTGCCCAGCCGTTGATGAGTATCGGCGAGGTGTTGGCTCAACTGCGGGTGGATTTTCCCGACGTGACCATTTCGAAGTTGCGGTTTCTTGAGGCTGAGGGCCTGGTGGAGCCGCAGCGGACGGCGGCGGGCTACCGGAAGTACGGCTGGGATGATGTGGCGCGGCTGCGGTTCGTGTTGACCGCGCAGCGGGATCAGTATCTGCCGTTGCGGGTGATCCGGGAGCAGTTGGCGCAGTGGGATGCCTCGGATGAGCCGCCGGAGCGGTCTCGGCCGGCGTTGGTGGCGGTGGGGCCTGATGGTGAGGTGCCGGGGCGGGCCGCGGCGGAGTCGGCTCGGGTGCGGTGGGATCGGTCTGAGTTGTTGGCGCGTAGTGGCTTGGACTCCTCGACGTTGGGGGAGTTGGAGCGGCTGGGGCTGTTGGTGTCGGATCCGCCGGGCTGGTATGACGATGATGCGTTGATCATTGCTCGGGCGGTGGCGGGTTTGGCGGCGTACGGGTTCCAGCCGAGGCATCTGCGGGGCTATCGGACGGCGGCGGACCGGGAGGTGGGTTTGTTCGCGCAGTTGGTGGCGCCGTTGGCGCGGCAGAGTGATCCGGCGGCGCGGGCGCGGGCGGCGGAGACGGCGCGGGAGTTGGTGTCGTTGTCGCAGCAGTTGCATGCGGCGTTGGTGCGGGTGGGGTTGCGGTCGACGTTGGGGCGCTGAGGTGTCGCTGTCGGGCACTGATCGGTGTGCTGGTGCGTGGCGTAGGCTTGGCGGGGTAACCCTTGTCTGGGCGCGGGCGTCGGTGCGGGAAGCGCATGGTACGGCCGTGTCGAGGTCCGTGTACCGTGCAGGGAAGGGCGCGGTGCGGCGCAGGTGACAACGACACGGAGGCGGCGGTGCGCGAGCTGAGCGTGGTCGGGGTTCGGGTGGAGCTGCCCAGTAACCAGCCGATCGTCCTGCTCAGGGAGGTCGAGGGGGACCGCTATCTGCCGATCTGGATCGGCGCGGTCGAGGCGACGGCGATCGCTTATGAGCAGCAGGGTGTCAAGCCGGCCCGGCCGTTGACCCATGATCTTCTGCGGGATGTGTTGGCGGCGTTGAAGGCGCCGTTGCGGGCGGTGGAGATCACGGAGTTGAAGGAGAACGTGTTCTTCGCTGATCTGTTGATCGGTGACGGGGTGCGGGTGTCGGCGCGGCCCAGTGATTCCATCGCGTTGGCGTTGCGGGTGGGTGCGCCGATTCGTTGTGCTGAGCAGGTCCTCAGTGAGGCGGGGATCGTGATTCCCGATGAGCAGGAGGACGAGGTGGAGAAGTTCCGGGAGTTCCTGGAGCAGGTGCGTCCGGAGGATTTCGCGGGCTGAGCCGCTGGTCCGGGTGGGGCCGTTCTTTTTGCGCCGGGTGTGACGCTCGGTGATGGTGATGATCGTCGCTGTCGATGCGCGGCGTGTCGCGTTGGTTTCTCCGTGGTAACCGTGGGCGGTCGCTATAGGGTTGGCCGTGTCGAGGGGTGCGCGTCCCGGTATGGGGTGTCACCGCACGGACGGGGAGGTTGTCCGGATGCACGAGCCGCGAGATTCCGATCGGGTCACCGGGTGGGATGAGTCGGGTGGGGTGCCGGGTTCGGCCACTGACAGTGACGGTGCGGTGGGGTACCGGGGTGTGACGGCGTGCCACGCGGTCGGGATCAGCTATCGGCAGTTGGACTACTGGGCGCGGACGGCGCTTGTGGTGCCGAGTGTGCGGGACGCGTCGGGTTCGGGCACGTCTCGGTTGTACTCGTTTCGGGACCTGGTGGTGTTGAAGGTCGTGAAGCGGTTGCTGGACGCTGGTGTGTCGTTGCAGAACATCCGTAAGGCGATCGAGGCGTTGCGGTCGCGTGGGGTGGAGGATCTGGCGGGCATCACGTTGATCTCCGATGGGACGACGGTGTATGAGTGCCGGTCGCCGGAGGAGGTGGTCGACCTGTTGCAGGGCGGCCAGGGGGTGTTCGGCATCGCGATCGGTGGTGCGTTCAAGGAGATCCAGGGTTCGTTGTCGCATCTTCCGGCGGAGCCGGCGGGGGCGGTGGCGGAGCCGGAGGAGGTCGCGGTGGGCGACGAGTTGGCGGCGCGTCGGGCGCGGCGGCGCGCCGGTTGAGATCCCGACTTCTGCGGTTGATCGTTTCTGTTTCTCTTTTTCCTTCACGCTCTGTCCGTGGTGGGTTGCCGGTGCCGGGTGTGTCGATGCTGGCCAGTGCCACGTCTCGGGGGCGGCGGTGGCGGGTGCGCGGCACGGCGCGGTGACTGCGCTACGTAATCACCCGATGGGCTTTGCGTGACATTCTCCTGCGGTTTTGTGACTGTCCGTGGTCGAGTGGTGTCCGAATACTGATCTGCGGTTCTGACGGGAGCGGCGGGGCGCGCTATCGTCCCCTTCGTTCTGACTGGCGGTCGCGGTTTCGGCACGCCAGGGGGCCGTCGTCGGCTGCGCGGTGTCGCCGCGCCACCCCTCATCGGTGGAAGGAAACGACCTGTGACGGAAATCGGAGCGACCGCGCCTGTTTCGCACTACACGCGCATCGGTGGGGCTGGTGCGGTGAAGGCGGCGGTCGATCTGTTCTACGACCGGGTGTTGGGCGATGCGGAGTTGGCCGGCTATTTCGCCGGGGTGGACATGGTGGGGGCAGCGTCGGCATCTGGCGCAGATGTTGACGGTGGTGCTCGGTGGCCCGAACGAGTACACCGGCCGTGATCTGGCCACCGCGCATCAGCCGTTGGGCATTGTGCCGGCGCACTACGAGGCGGTGGGTGCCGGCTCGGGTGCGGTGCCGCGGCAGGGTCAACGCCTGACCGGAGGTCCGCTGGTCCGGTCAGGCGTCGGTGGTCGGGTGGGTCG